>NZ_JBPQTS010000204.1:0-10561 GCF_051386455.1 Streptomyces sp. URMC 124 | reverse complement strand
CCCCGGCACAGGCCCCCGCCCCGGCCGAGGCCCCGGGCGGCGCGGCATCCGCCGAACCGCCGCGCTACGACTGGAAGCAGGCCGAGGACCAGCTGTCCGACGTCATCCCCCCGCGCTTCGTCGAGTCCTCGGACCCGGAGGACCCGGAGGACAAGGAGGACCCGGAGCGGGCGCCGGCCCGGCAGCCGCGGCCGCTGGCCGCCGACGGCGAGGACGACCCGGCCGGCGTCAGCGCGTGGGACGTCGAGAGCGCGGACCTCTCCCTCGCCGACGTCGGCGGTATGGAGCAGGTCAAGGAGCGCCTCCAGGCCGCCTTCCTGGCCCCCATGCACAACCCCGAACTCCGCAGGCTCTACGGCAAGAGCCTGCGCGGCGGACTGCTGATGTACGGGCCGCCCGGCTGCGGCAAGACGTACATCGCCCGTGCCGTCGCCGGTGAGCTGGGCGCCCGCTTCATGTCGGTCAGCATCACCGACGTCCTCGACATGTGGATCGGCAACTCCGAGCGCAATCTGCGCGAGCTCTTCGAGACGGCCCGCCGCAACGCCCCCTGCGTCGTCTTCCTCGACGAACTGGACGCGCTGGGCGCCAAGCGCAGCCAGCTCCGCCACTCCGGCCTGCGCACCACGGTCAACCAGCTGCTGACCGAGCTGGACGGCGTGGACGCCCAGGCCAACGAGGGCCTGTTCGTGCTCGCCGCCACCAACCACCCGTGGGACGTCGACCCCGCCCTGCGCCGCCCCGGCCGCCTCGACCGCACCATCCTGGTGCTGCCGCCGGACGAGGCGGCCCGCGAGTCGATCCTGCGCCACCACCTCAAGGACCGCCCGGTGGCCCGCATCGACCTGCGCAAGCTGGTCAAGCGCACCGACGGCTTCTCCGGAGCCGACCTGCGCCACCTGTGCGAGAGCGCGGCCGAGCGCGCCCTGATGGACTCGGTCCGCACCGGCCAGGCCCGCATGATCGAGACGGACGACCTGCTCGCGGCCCTCACCCAGCTCCGGCCGTCGACCGGCCCCTGGTTCAACTCCGCGCGCAGCGTCGCCCAGTTCGCCAACGAGGGCGGGCAGTACGACGAGCTGCTCGCGTATCTCAAGAAGAAGAGGATGCTCTGAGCGTGAGCGACACCCCCTACGGCGGCGGGCACCCGAACGTGGCCCGCGCCGAGGCGCTGCTGAGCGTCGGCCGGACCCAGGACGCCTGTGACCTCCTCACTTCGCACACGAAGGAGGTCTCCCACAAGGACCCCGACGTCTACGCCCTGCTCGCCTGCTGCTTCTACCGGATGCGGAAGTGGCCCGCGTCCCTGGTCATGGCGGAGTCCGCCCTCAGCCTCAACCCGTCCCACACCGACGGCCACATCTACCGCAGTGAGGCGCTGTGGCGCCTCGGCCGTGCGGGCGAGGCCGTCACCGCGGCCCGCGAGGCGATACGGATCTCGCCGCACCACCAGACGCCCTACCAGTCGCTGTCGGCGGCGCTGCGCGCGACGGGCGACCTCGACGGGGCGCTGGCGGCCGCGAACGAGTCCGTGCGCGTCTGCCCGGAGTCCGTGAACGCGCACTTCGCCCGGTACGCCGTCCTGATCGACATGGGGGACAAGGCCGGTGCGCAGCAGACGATGCGCGACGTCCTGAGCTTCGCCCCCGAGGACGCCGACGCGCGCGCCGTGCTCGCCGGGCTCAAGGACGAGAGCCGTGAGCTCAGGCTGCCGGAGCTGGCCAAGGAGTACACCGCCGCGCTGGGGGCCGACCCCACGAACGCGTACGTCACCGCGAAGCTGGAGGACGTCGCCCTGCGTCTGGTGCGCCGCACCCGCTGGGTCGCCCTGATCTGCCTCCTGTACGCCGCGATCACCTCCCGGGCCTTCCCGACCGGTGACGACCCGACCTCCCTGCCCGCGCCGCTCGGCGCCCGCATGTGGTTCTTCTTCCTGATGTGCGTGGGCTGGGGGCTGTGCGTCTGGCGCACGTACTTCAAGCTCCCGGAGGGCGCCCAGATCACCTTGCTGTCGGTGATCCGGCGCGCCTTCGCCGCGAAGCTGGCCGTGGCGCACTCGCTGTGGGGCACGCTCTGCGCGGTGCTGCTGGTGACCGTGCCGTGGACGGACCGCGGCTACGAGCAGGCGCTCGTGTGGATCGGCGGTGTGCCCGTGGTGCTCGCCATGTGGTGGGGCAACGCTCGGCGCCGCAACGAGCGCGAGGAGGCCGAGAAGGCGAAGCAGAAGCGGCTGAAGAGCGCCCGCGAGAGGGAATCGGAGGCCGCCCGGTAACATCCGGACGGTACGAGCCGACGACGCGTGAGGAGCCCACCGGTGGCGGGAGAACCGCAGGCCGACTGCCTGTTCTGCAAGATCGTCCAGGGGGAGGTGCCGGCGACGGTCGTCAAGGAGACGGAGACCACCGTCGCCTTCCGCGACATCAACCCCCAGGCGCCCGTGCACGTCCTGGTCATCCCCAAGGCGCACTACCCGGACGCGGCCTCCCTCGCCGCGGCCGAGCCGGCCGTCGCCGCCGACGTGCTGAAGACCGCCGGCGAGGTGGCCCTGCAGGAGAACGGGGACAAGGGCTTCCGCATCGTCTTCAACACCGGTGCCGGCGCCGGCCAGACCGTCTTCCACGCGCACGCCCACGTCCTGGGCGGCCGCGGCTTCAACTGGCCCCCCGGGTAGGAAGCGTCCCTTGTCCGTACGTGAACTCGTCGTCCTGGGCACCGCCAGCCAGGTGCCCACGCGGCACCGCAACCACAACGGCTACGTCCTGCTCTGGGACGGCACGGGCCTGCTCTTCGACCCCGGTGAGGGCACGCAGCGGCAGATGCTGCGCGCCGGGGTGGCCGCGCACGACCTGAACCGGCTGTGCGTCACCCACTTCCACGGCGACCACTCCCTCGGCCTCGCCGGAGTGATCCAGCGCATCAACCTGGATCAGGTGCCGCACCCCGTCACCGCGCACTACCCGCGCAGCGGCAAGCGCTTCTTCGAGCGCCTGCGGTACGCCACCGCCTACCGCGAGACGGTGCGGCTGGCCGAGGAGCCGGTTTCGGGTGCGGGCGGCGTGCTGGCCGAGGAGCCCTCGTACCGCCTGGAGGCCCGCAAGCTCTCGCACCCGGTCGAGTCCTACGGCTACCGCCTGGTCGAGCCCGACGGGCGGCGCATGCTGCCCGAGCGGCTCGCCGCGCACGGCATCGGCGGGCCGGACGTGGGCCGGCTGCAGCGCGAGGGGTCGGTCGGCGGGGTCACCCTGGACGAGGTGAGCGAGGTGCGGCGCGGTCAGCGCTTCGCGTTCGTGATGGACACCCGGCTGTGCGACGGGGTCCACGAGCTCGCCGAGGGCTGCGACATGCTCGTCATCGAGTCGACGTTCACCGACGAGGACGCGGCCCTCGCCGCCGACCACGGCCACCTGACAGCAGGTCAGGCGGGCTTGGTCGCCGCGACCGCGGGCGTCCGGCACCTGGTCCTGACGCACTTCTCGCAGCGCTACGACGACCCGGAGGTCTTCGCGCACCAGGCCCGGGCGGCGGGCTTCGAGGGCGAACTCACGGTCGCCCGGGACCTCATGCGCATCCCTGTGCCGAAGCGGCGTTAGGGAACGGCCGCACGGCCGCACGGCCGCACGGCCGCACGGCCGCACGGCCTTACGGCAGGAAGTACATCGGGTTCGGCAGCTTGTACGTGTGCTGGGCGTAGCCGCCCTGCAGGTCGCTGTACTGGTCGCCGAAGTTGGCGACGATGCGGTAGCCCTGGGACTCGATGTGCTTGCGCGTGCCCGACTTGTACTCGACGGTGGTGCACTTGGCGCCGCACGAGAGGTACGCCGGCGGCGTCTTCTTGTTCTTCAGGTAGAAGTGCGCGGTGTCGGCGACGGGCTTGTAGCCGGCGTTCTTGAGGTTACGCGCGCTCCAGGCGCGCTGGTGCTCGTCGCGGCCGGTGACGTAGAAGACCGTGATGCCCTTGGACTGCGCCCAGTTGACCAGCTGCGGCATGCCGAAGACCGGGTCCATGTCGGTGGACTTCAGGTACGCGTCCTGGGACTCGGGCGTGAAGTGGAAGCCCACCCGGAGCTCGTAGTTGTAGGTGAGCAGGGTGGTGTCGTCCAGGTCGAGGACGATGGCGGGCTTGGCGCCGCCGTTCTTGCCCGCCTGGTTCCTGACGACCTTCTCCAGCTGCGCCTTCGCCTTCTTCTCGATGTCGGCGACCTGCTTGGCGTAGTTGCTGTCCCGCGAGGCGTAGTGCTGGCCGTTCTTGTCGACGGTGTCGCCGTAGTAGGCCTTGATCTTGTCCGTCACCTTGGTGAGGTTCGGGATCTCCTTGTCCGTGCGCGGAGCGGAGTGCTCCGCGCTGGCGGCGCCGGCCGTGTAGAGGCCGGCGCCGACGGCAAGCGCGGCGCCGGCCGCGGCGATGCGGGCGCGCTTGGACGCAAGGCTGAGCTGCACGTGTGTACTCCTGAGTAGCAAGGTCGGTGCAGCGCGAAGCTAAAGCCTTGGCGGGTGCAGGTCAAGGACTGTCTACGCGGGTAGGCGGGTGATGTCCCCTCCGTTACGCCGAACGGCCCCGCGGCCGGCCCGCTCCAGGATCCGGGCCGCGACGGCGGGCGAGTCGACCAGCGGGTGCAGGGCGAGGGCGCGCAGCGCCGCGTCGCGGTCCTCGTGCACCGCGGCCGAGATCGCCGCCCGCTCGACCGCCTTGAGCTGGAGCATCAGCCCCAGCTGGTCCTCGCGCAGCGGCGCGCACGGCAAGGGGCGGGCGCCCTGGGCGTCCACGGTGCACACCGTCTCGATGATGGCCCCGGGGTCCAGCCCGGGGACGGTCGTGCCGTTGGGGACGTTGAGGATCAGGCGCGCGGGCTCGTCCCGGGCGACGGCCCGCATCAGGGCGAGCGCCACCTTGTCGTAGCCGCCGCCGTCCAGGTCGCAGGTGTCCCGCTGCCAGCCGCCGCTGGCCGCCCGGCTCTCGGCCATGTAGGTGGACTCGCGCTGCAGCCGGGTGCGCTCCCACAGTTCGTACGAGCGCTCGGGCGCGGCGGCCGCCTCGGTGAAGAAGCCGCTCTGCTGCTGGTCGAGGAACTGGCCCCGGGTCTCGGGGGACTCCAGCACCGAACGCAGGGTCTCGCGGCGGAAGTAGTAGTAGTGCAGGTATTCGTTCGGCAGGGATCCCAGGGCGCGCAGCCAGTCCGCGCCGAAGAGCTTGCCCTCCTCGAAGGAGGCGAGGGCCTCGTCGTCCGCGAGCAGGCGCGGCAGCAGGTCCTCGCCGTCGACGCTCAGCGATCTCAGCCAGCCCAGGTGATTGAGCCCCACGTAGTCGAACGTCACCCGTTCCGGGTCGGCTCCGGCGGCCCGCGCCGCCCGCCGCACCAGACCCACGGGCGAATCGCAGATGCCGATGACGCGCCGCCCCAGGACGGCGGACATCGCCTCCGTCACCATGCCCGCGGGATTGGTGAAGTTGATGACCCACGCGCCGGGGGCGACCGCAGCCACCCGCTCCGCGATCTGCAGGGCCACCAGCACCGTGCGCAGCCCGTACAGGACCCCGCCCGCGCCGACGGTCTCCTGCCCCAACACCCCTTCGCTCAGGGGGATCCGCTCGTCCAGCACGCGGCCGGCCGTGCCGCCCACGCGAATGGCCGAGAACACGAAGTCGGTGCCGTGCAGCGCGTCGTCCAGGCTGTGCGCGATGCGCACGGAGGGAGCGCCGGGCACCCCGTCGGCCTGCGCCGCCAGCACCGAAGCGATCACTCTCATGCGCATGGAATCGGTGTCGTAGAGCACGAGTTCCGTACAGCGGCCCGGGGTGTCGCGCCGCGCGTCGTCCAGGAGGGCCCGGTGCACCAGAGGCACCCGGAACCCGCCACCGCCGAGAATCGTCAGCCTCATATTCCGGAAGGTACCTCAGCATCGGGCACACTGTCCGGATCCGCACCCCGTGAGAGGAGCAGCGAGCGCGTATGACGACCTCTTCGCCCCACTCGACGCCCCGGCAGCAGGACATCCGGAACGGGCACTGCCCGGGCGAGCGCACCGAGGGATTCGAGTTCCAGGGGGCGGCTGCCGTCCTCGACCCGCTGGCCGAGGTCCGCTCGGCGGACGACCCGCCCACCGACGTGTACCTGACCGGAACGGTCTTCCTCGACATCATCTTCACGGGCCTGGACTCGGCCCCCGTGCGCGGCACCGAGTCCTGGGCGCGGGGCATGGGGTCGAGCCCCGGCGGCATCGCCAACATGGCCACCGCCCTGGCCCGGCTCGGCCTGCGCACCTCCCTGGCCGCGGCCTTCGGGGACGACATGTACGGCGAGTACTGCTGGGAGGCCCTCGCGCAAGGGGAGGGGATCGATCTCGGCCTGTCCCGCACGGTGGCCGGCTGGCACTCGCCGGTGACCGTCTCGATGGCCTACGAGGGCGAGCGGACGATGGTCTCGCACGGCCACGAGGCGCCGCCGCACGGTGACGGAGGGGTCCCCGCGCCCGAGTGCCCGCCGTCCTCGCGGGCCTGCGTGGCCCTGCTCGTGCCCGGCCGCGAGGAGGAGTGGATCGCCCGGGCGGCGGCCCGCGGCAGCAGGGTCTTCGCGGACGTCGGCTGGGACGAGACGGGCCGCTGGGACCCCGCCGACCTGGCGGGCCTGGAGCACTGCGAGGCCTTCCTGCCCAACGCCGAGGAGGCCATGCGCTACACCCGCACCGACTGCCCGCGGGCCGCCGCCCGCGCGCTCGCCGAGAAGGTGCCGGTCGCCGTCGTCACGATGGGGGAGAAGGGCGCCTTCGCCGTCGACAGCCGCACCGGCGAGAGCGCGGAGGTCCCCGCCATCGCCGTCGAGGCGCTCGACCCCACCGGCGCCGGCGACGTCTTCGTCGCGGGCTTCGTCACGGGCACCCTGGCCGGCTGGCCGCTCGCCGACCGGCTCGCCTTCGCCGGGCTGACGGCCGCCCTGTCCGTACAGGAATTCGGAGGGTCGCTGTCGGCCCCCGGGTGGGTCGAGATCGCCGCCTGGTGGAAGCACGTGCGCTCCTACGACGACCAGAGCCCGGCCGTCCGCCGCCGCTACGCCTTCCTCGACGGCCTGCTGCCCGCGGCCGCCCGGCCCTGGCCGCTGCGGCGGGCGGTGCCCACGCTCGGTTTCCGCAGGCCGTAGGCCTCCGGGAGGCGGTCGGCAGGAAAACCTCTCAGGCCCCCGGGCCTGCCGTCGTACCCTGGTATTCCAAGGTCCTCCGGCCACCGGCCGGACGCAGGAGTGCAGAAAAGAGGCGATGAGCAGGCCATCGGGCCGGCCCATGACGCAGACACCCACACGACCGCAGGCGACGGCGAGGTTCACGGTCCCGGCCAAGCACCCCATGGTGACGGTCCTGGGCTCCGGCGACTCCCTCCTGCGGGTCATCGAGAAAGCGTTCCCGGCGACGGACATCCACGTACGGGGCAATGAGGTAAGCGCCACCGGGGAGCCGCGCGAAGTCGCCCTCGTACAGCGCCTGTTCGACGAGATGATGCTGGTGCTCCGCACGGGTGCGCCGATGACGGAGGACGCGGTGGAACGCTCGATCGCCATGCTCAGGAACGAGGAGCAGGGGGCCGAGACCCCCGCCGAGGTCCTCACCCAGAACATCCTCTCCAGCCGCGGCCGTACCATCCGGCCCAAGACGCTCAACCAGAAGCGCTATGTCGACGCGATCGACAAGCACACCGTCGTCTTCGGCATCGGCCCCGCCGGCACCGGCAAGACCTACCTGGCCATGGCCAAGGCCGTGCAGGCCCTGCAGTCCAAGCAGGTCAACCGGATCATCCTGACCCGGCCGGCCGTCGAGGCGGGCGAGCGGCTCGGCTTCCTGCCCGGCACGCTCTACGAGAAGATCGACCCCTACCTGCGCCCGCTCTACGACGCGCTGCACGACATGCTCGACCCCGACTCCATCCCGCGCCTGATGGCCGCCGGGACGATCGAGGTCGCGCCGCTCGCGTACATGCGCGGCCGCACCCTCAACGACGCCTTCATCATCCTGGACGAGGCCCAGAACACCAGCCCCGAGCAGATGAAGATGTTCCTCACCCGGCTCGGCTTCGACTCCAAGATCGTCATCACGGGCGACATCACCCAGATCGACCTCCCCGGCGGTACGAAGAGCGGACTGCGCCAGGTCCAGGAGATCCTCGAGGGCGTCGACGACGTCCACTTCGCCAGGCTCACCAGCAACGACGTCGTCCGGCACAAGCTCGTCGGCCGTATTGTCGACGCGTACGAGCAGTACGACAGCCGAAACGAAAGCACCCCCCGGTAAAAACACGATGGCTATCGACGTCAACAACGAATCCGGCACGGACATCGACGAGCAGGCGATCCTCGACATCGCCCGCTACGCCCTCGCCCGGATGCGCATCCACCCGCTCTCCGAACTCTCGGTCATCGTTGTCGACGCCGAAGCCATGGAGCAGCTCCACATCCAGTGGATGGACCTGCCCGGGCCCACCGACGTGATGTCCTTCCCGATGGACGAGCTCCGTCCCCCGGCCAAGGACGACGAGGAGCCCCCGCAGGGCCTCCTCGGCGACATCGTGCTGTGCCCGGAGGTCGCGAAGAAGCAGGGCGAGGACGCGCCCACCGGGCACTCCATGGACGAGGAGCTGCAGCTGCTCACCGTCCACGGCGTCCTCCACCTCCTCGGCTACGACCACGAGGAGCCCGACGAGAAGGCCGAGATGTTCGGCCTCCAGGCCGCCATCGTCGACGGCTGGCGGGCCGAGCGCGGGATCGAGGGGCCCTCCCCGGCGCCCACGATCACGTGAACGGGCAGCTGATCGCGGTCGCGGTCCTGCTCCTCGTCATCGCCTGGCTCGCCGCCTGCGCCGAGGCCGGCCTCGCGCGGACCACCCGGTTCCGCGCCGAGGAGGCCGTGCGGTCCGGGCGGCGCGGCAGCGCCAAGCTGATGGCCGTCGCCGCCGACCCCACCCGCTACCTGAACGTGGCCCTGCTCGTCCGCGTCGCCTGCGAGATGGCGGCCGGCGTGCTGGTCACCTACGTGTGCCTCCAGGGCTTCGAGAAGACCTGGCAGGCGCTGACCGTCGCCATCGCCGTCATGGTCCTCGTCTCCTACGTGGCCGTCGGCGTCTCCCCGCGCACCATCGGGCGCCAGCACCCGCTGGGCACCGCCACCGCGGCCGCCCACGTCCTGCTGCCGCTCGCCCGGATCATGGGCCCCGTGCCGCAGCTGCTGATCCTCATCGGCAACGCCCTCACCCCCGGCAAGGGCTTCCGCAAGGGCCCCTTCGCCTCCGAGGCCGAGCTGCGGGCGATGGTCGACCTCGCGGAGCAGGAGTCCCTCATCGAGGACGAGGAGCGCCGCATGGTGCACTCCGTCTTCGAACTCGGCGACACCCTCGTGCGCGAGGTGATGGTGCCGCGCACCGACCTCGTCGTCATCGAGCGCGGCAAGACCATCCGCCAGGCCCTCACCCTCGCCCTGCGCTCCGGGTTCTCCCGCATCCCGGTCACCGGGGAGAGCGAGGACGACATCGTGGGCGTGGTCTACCTCAAGGACCTCGTCCGCAAGACCCACATCAGCCGTGACGCGGAGAGCGAGCTGGTGTCGACGGCGATGCGGCCCGCGGTCTTCGTCCCCGACACGAAGAACGCCGGCGACCTGCTGCGGGAGATGCAGCAGCAGCGCAACCACTGCGCCGTCGCCATCGACGAGTACGGCGGCACCGCCGGCATCGTCACCATCGAGGACATCCTCGAAGAGATCGTCGGCGAGATCACCGACGAGTACGACCGCGAGCTGCCGCCCGTCGAAGACCTCGGCGACGACCGCTACCGCGTCACCGCCCGCCTCGACCTCGGCGACCTCGGCGAGCTCTACGGCCTCGACGAGCTCGACGACGAGGACGTCGAGACGGTCGGCGGCCTCCTCGCCAAGTCGCTCGGCCGCGTACCGATCGCCGGCGCGGTGGCCGAGGTCGACCTCGCCGACTACGGCCTGGGCGAACCCGGAGGCGGCGTCCGCGCCCTCCGCCTCACCGCGGAAGCGGCCGCGGGCCGCCGGAACCGCATCGTGACGGTGCTGGTAGAGCCGGTTCGCTAGGGCGCTGTGCCCCGCGGGGTACGCACGGGTTCCGCCGGACCGGCCGTTCCGCCGGACTCACGCCGTGGAGGCGCCTCGCCGTTGCGGCCTCTTCCTTCCGCCGCAACGGCGGGGTGCCACGGCGTGGCTGACGGGCGGTGCCGTGCGCCGTGGTTCGGTGGCCGGGGGTGCCCTGCCCCTTTCTTTCCGCCGCAGTGGCGAGGTGCCACGGCGTGGTTGTCCGGCGGTGCCTTCCGGGCCGTGCCGGGGATTCTGCCGGGCCCGGTCGGCGGTGGTGCTTCGCCGTTGTGGCGGGAGGAGAGTGTCGGCCGCGGTGGTGAGGTGCCACGCTGTGGCTGACGGGCGGTGCCGTGCGCCGTGGTTCGGTGGCCGGGGGCGCCCGTGCCCCTTTCTTTCCGCCGCAGCGGTGGGGTGCCACGGCGTGGTTGTCCGGCGGTGCCTTCCGGGCCGTGCCGGGGATTCTGCCGGGCCCGGTCGGCGGTGGTGC
>NZ_JBPQTS010000203.1:0-10654 GCF_051386455.1 Streptomyces sp. URMC 124 | reverse complement strand
CACCCCTGCGCCCCCGGCCCCTCCCGTGTCACCCTGCCGTGGCCGTCCGGGGTTCCTGACGGCGGTCGGCACGGCTTCACCCCGGAGCACCGGGCGGAGTTGGAAGCCGCGCTGCCGGGGATGGCGGGCGTGCTCGCCACGGCTATGGGCAAGCGTCCCGCTGGGGCTCGCATCCTTGTTCTCGGTAACGAGGAGTTGATGTACGTGCCCCTGCGGGTTGCGCAGGCGCTGGACGATGTCCTCGACGGGGCGGACGTCTTTTTCTCGACGACCACACGGTCACCTGTGCTGGCTGTGGACGACCCCGGCTACGCGATCCGTTCGCGGATCACCTTCCCGGCGCACGACGCCCCCGACGACGGGCCCGGCGACCGCTACGCGTACAACGTGGCGGGCGCCGGATTCGACGTGGTCGTCGCCGTCGTCGATTCGCGCGGTGACACCGCCGAACTCCACGCTCCCGGCGGCCTTCTGGACACCTTGCGCGCGCACACGGAGCACGTGCTGCTGGCCGTCGTTCCCTCCTACGTTCCCGAGGTCGCTTCCTCCATGCCCGAACCCCTCAGAGGTCCTGCTTTTTCTTCTTATGCGCCCGAGGACGTCGGCTGGCTCCTTCAAGACCTGTCCGGTGTCGAGCTGGAGGCGCCCACGGAGGAGCGCGAGGAGGCCATTCAGAGCGGCGGCGCGCACTACGCCGAGTCGCTGCCCGTCGAGTACCAGCCGAGCGAGCAGTACCAGGCGCTCTTCCACGCGGCGCTGGAGGCGTCGGCGGGGCGCATGGCCCGTGCCGTGGGGGCCGTCACCGAGCTTGTGCTGGCCGAGCGTTCGCCGCGGCCGGTGCTCGTCTCGCTGGCCCGGGCCGGGACGCCCGTGGGGGTGCTGATGCGCCGCTGGGCGCGGCACGCGCACGGGCTGGACCTGCCCCACTACGCCGTCTCCATCGTGCGGGGGCGCGGCATCGACCGGGTCGCCCTGCGCTGGCTCGCCGAGCACCACGACCCCCGTGACGTCGTCTTCGTGGACGGCTGGACGGGTAAGGGCGCCATCACGCGTGAACTGGCGGAGGCGCTGGAGGAGTTCGACGGGTTCGACCCGCGGATCGCCGTGCTGGCCGACCCCGGGCAGTGCGTGGAGACCTACGGGACGCGGGACGACTTCCTGATTCCGTCGGCCTGTCTCAACTCCACGGTCTCCGGGCTGGTTTCGCGGACCGTGCTGCGGTCCGACCTGGTGGGGCCGGAGGACTTCCACGGGGCGAAGTTCTACCGGGAGCTCGCCGGGTCCGATGTGTCCCGGGCCTTCCTCGACGCCGTCACCGCCCGTTTCGGCGAGGTGGAGGAGGAGGTGGCGCGGGACGCCAAGGAGCTGGCCGCCGCCGACCGCACGCCTACCTGGGCCGGGTGGGCGGCCGTGGAGCGGATCAGCGAGGAGTACGGCATCCACGACGTGAACCTCGTCAAGCCGGGGGTGGGGGAGACCACCCGTGTGCTGCTGCGCCGGGTCCCGTGGAAGATCCTCGCCCAGCGCGGGGCCGGAGAGGACCTGGCGCACGTGCGGCTGCTCGCCGGGCAGCGGGGCGTGCCCGTCGAGGAGGTGGACGGGCTGCCGTACACCTGCGTCGGCCTCATCCACCCCCGGTACACGCGCGGCGCGACCGGTGCCGACGGCAAGGCGGTGACGGGCAAGTGACCGTCGTCGTCGCCAGTGATCTCGACCGGACCCTCATCTACTCGGCCGCGGCGCTCGACCTCGCCGGGCCCGACGCCGTGGCGCCCCGGCTGCTGTGCGTCGAGGTCTACGACCGCAAGCCGCTGTCGTACATGACCGAGACCGCGGCCTCCGTGCTGGCGGAGCTGACCGCCTCGGCCGTGTTCGTGCCCACGACCACCCGCACGCGCGAGCAGTACGGGCGGATCAGCCTGCCCGGCCGGCCCGCCGCGTACGCGATCTGCGCCAACGGCGGGGAGCTGCTCGTCGACGGCGAGTCCGACGCCGGCTGGCGGGCCGGCGTGGAGCGGCGGATCGCCGCCGAGTGCGCCACGCTCGCCGAGGTGCGCGAGCACCTGGTGCGGACCGCCGACCCCGCATGGCTGCTCAAGGAGCGCACCGCGGAGGACCTGTTCGCCTATCTCGTCGTGGACCGTTCCCTGCTGCCCGGGGAGTGGGTCGCGGAGTTCACCGAGTGGGCCGGCGCCCGCGGCTGGAACGTGTCCCTGCAGGGCCGCAAGCTCTACGCCGTGCCCCGGCCGCTCACCAAGAGCGCCGCGGTCGCCGAGGTCGCGCGGCGCACCGGCGCCCGCGAGGTGCTGGCCGCCGGGGACTCCCTGCTCGACGCCGACCTGCTGCTCGCGGCCGGGCGCGGCTGGCGGCCCGGGCACGGCGAACTCGCCGACTCCGGCTGGTCCGCCCCGCACGTCACGGCCCTGAAGACGCGCGGCGTGGCCGCGGGCGAAGAGATCTTGCGGGCTTTCACGGGCGCGGCGGCGTAGGCTCGTTCGCGGTCTGCGGCAAGTCGTCCGGCGAGTCGAGGAGAACCCCCGTGGCAGAGTTCAAAGGCACTCCGATCACGCCCGAGCTGCACGCGTACGTGCTGGCTCACAACCCCCCGCTCGACCCCGTGCAGCAGGGCCTGGTGGAGACCACGCAGCGGGCCCTGCCCCGCGACGCGATCAAGCAGATCGCCCAGGAGCAGGGCCCCCTGCTGGCCTTCCTCGTCCGGCTGACCGGCGCCCGGCACGTCGTGGAGGTCGGCACCTTCACCGGCCTGTCCGCGCTCTCCATGGCCCAGGCGCTGCCCGAGGGCGGCCGACTCGTCGCCCTGGACATCTCCGAGGAGTGGACGGCCTACGCGCGCCAGGCCTGGGAGCAGGCGGGCGTCGACGGCCGCATCGACCTGCGCATCGCCCCCGCCCTGGACTCCCTGCGGGCCATGCCCGAAGAGCCCCACGTCGACCTCGCGTTCATCGACGCCGACAAGGACAACTACATCAACTACTGGGAGGAGCTCGTCCCGCGCATGCGCCCGGGCGGGCTGATCGTCGTCGACAACGTCCTGATGATGGGATCCGTCCTCGACCCGGGCAACCACCCCGTGGGGGCCGCCGTGCGGCAGTTCAACACGCACGTGGCCGCCGACAAGCGCATGGAATCCGTGATGATCACGGTGGCCGACGGCCTGACCCTTGCCCGGCGCGTGGGCGCGTAGCGCCTCGCCGCTACGCGCAGCAGCCGCCCCCGCAGCAGCCTCCGCCACCGCCCCCCTGCGGGGCGGGGGCGGAACCGCCGCCCGTGACGGCCACGGCGGACAGCAGCTTCACCGTGTCCTCGTGCCCCGCGGGGCAGGTGGCCGGGGCGGCCGACTCGGCCATCGGCCGGCTCAGCTCGAAGGTGTCTCCGCAGGAGCGGCAGCGGTATTCGTAACGAGGCATGCGCGCAGCATAACCAGGCGCGGAGGAAGGGCGGGACTACCGGCCCATCTCCTCCCGGATGCCCTGAACCACCCGCGCCACGGCCCCCCGCACCGCTTCCGTCTCCGTCAAGAAGTGCCACCAGTCCGGGTGCCGGCCCTCCAGCCCCGCCACCGCCCGCTCCAACCGCTCCACCGCCGCGTCCAGCGGCCCCGCGTGCCGCGGATCGGGCGTGCTGCGGCCCGCCATGGCGAGCCGCTGCGCGTCGCGGATGGCGAAGCGCGTGCGCTCGACCTCTCCCTGGTGGTCGAAGGACACCTCGTCCAGCCGCCGCAACCGCTCCCCGGCAGCGGAGACGGACTCGTCCGTCGTGCTCAGCACGGCCCGCGCGGTGGACAGCAGGGCCAGCGCGTCCGGCCACCGCTGCTCGTCCCGCGCCCGCCGGGCCTCGGCGAGCTTCTCCTCCGCCTGCGCGACGGCCCGCTGCGCCTCCTCGGGCACCTGCTGGAGGTCCTGCCAGCAGGCGGCGCTGTAGCGGCGCCGCAGCTCGCTCAGGACGGGCCGGACTCCGGCGGCGCGCGTGGTCAGCGCCTGGGCGCGGGTCCTCAGGGACACGAGCCGCTTGTCGATCTCGGCGACCTTCGCCGGCAGCGCCTCGGCCTCGGCCCGTACGGCCTCGGCCTCGTGCAGGACCCTTTCGGCGCGCCGGAGGGTGTCCTGCACGCCGTGCTGCCCGGCGCCCTGGTTGAGCCGGGTGAGCTCGGGGGAGAGCGCGGCGAGGCGCGCGGCGAGGCCGTCGGCCTTGAGGCCGGTCTCGCGGACGGCGTCGAGGGCCTGCGTGGCGGCGAGGAGGCCCTGGCGGGCCCGCTCGACGGCGGGCGCGAGCCGGGCGAGCTGGTTCTCGGCCGCGGTCAGCAGCGGGCCGAGGCCCTGCCCGAAGCGGTCCAGGTCGGCCTTGGCGCGCAGGAGCTCGTCCTTGGCGGCGGTGAGGTCGGCGCGGGCCCGGGCGGCGGCGGAGGAGTCGAGGTCCTCGCGGTCGAGGTCGTGGGAGTCGACGGCGGTGATGTAGGCGTGGGAGACCTCGTCGATGCGCCGCCCGAAGGCCGCGAAGTCGGCTTCGGCCTTGCGGGCGGCGGGGGAGGAGTCGACGGCCGTGATCGTCTCGATGGAGATCCGCAGTTCGCGCTGGGCGGTGTCGAGCTCGTAGAAGGCGGCTGCGGCGGCGTCCTTGGCGGCCTGCGCGCCGGCCCGCTGCCCTTCGCCGCGGCCCCGGCCCCAGCGGCGGGTGCCGCCGCCGGCGAAGGCCGCGGGCGCTGCGGTGACGGCGGCCGCGGCGAGCAGGGGGAGCGGCAGCAGGGCGAGGGCCAGGGCGTCCCGGGCGGCGGAGGGGAGGGCCCTGACAGCCCGGAAGCGGCGGTGTGCCGGTCGTACGGACTGCGCGAAGGTCGCCGTCACTTGCCCTCTCCCGATGGATCGCCCCTGGCCCGGATGCCATTCTCCCACCCGGTAAGGACGAACACACAGGACGGATGGTTCGCGCTACTCCGCCGTACGGATCTTCAGCTCGCCGTTGCCGGTGTGGGCCGAGACGACGTGCTTGCTGCTGTCGTCGCGGGGAACGTCCACGTGCTCCGCGCCGTTGCGGCTGCCGGCGTCGACGCGGTAGGAGCCGCGGGGCAGGGAGAGGGTGAGGGCGCCGTTGCCGCTCTTGGCCTCCACACGGTCCGGGGCCTTGCCGAGTGCGAGGTCCACGGCGCCGTTGTCCGAGCGCGCCCTCACCCGGGGCGAGGTGACGGCGCTGGTGCGCACGGTGCCGTTGGAGCTGAAGAGGTCGAGGGCCCCGCTGCTGTCGGCGACGTGCACGGCGCCGTTCTCGGAGGTGATCTTCAGGTCGGTGTCGAAGCCGCGGGTCCGGACCGAGCCGTTGCCGCTCTTCACGGTCACCTTCACCCCGCGCGGCACCTCGATCTTGTGCCGGGCCTCACAGTCCGCGCTCAGCCCGCTGCACTGCTCCTTCAGCTTCAGCACGGAGCCGTCGAGCTCCCAGGTGACCTTGGTGGTCCCGCCCAGGGTCCACCCCGAGAACCAGCGCGTGACCTCCACGTCCTTGACGTCGGCGGGCGCGATCTCCAGGGCCGAGTTGTCCGACTCGACGGTCAGCTCCTTCCCGGCCAGGGCGAAGGCCTTGTGCTCGGGCTTCGCGTCGCTCGCGTCGGCGCTCCCGCAGCCGGCCAGCGCCGCCCCGGCGGCCAGCACGCCGGCCGTGACGAGGGAGATGCGGGCGGCGGAACGGGCGCGGGAGCGCGGCTTCATCGGTACTCCGGGAGGGGCTGGGGCGGGTGCTGCGTACGGGGCAAGCGTAGGAGCCGATCTTGCTCGGGCACGATGAAGCCTCCTACCGGACCGTGGTGAAGCCTGCTACCGGTCCGGGGGTGGGGATAACCCCCGCACGCGCCCCGCCGCCGTCACATTTGCCGGGACCCGGGCGGTGCCATGTAGGCTGTCACCTCGTGCCAGGGCGCATAGCTCAGCGGTAGAGCGCTGCTCTTACAAAGCAGATGTCGGCGGTTCAAATCCGTCTGTGCCCACTCTCCGTTTGCCGCGGTTTCCTCATCCCCGCGGTTGCCGCTCCTGCGGCTCCTCGTGCAGCCGCGCGGCCTGTGCGTCGTAGCCGTCCAGGATCTCCTTCAGCCGGCCCAGCGCCTCCTCGTCGATTTCCGCGGGAGCGGACTCGGCCACGTAGCGGGCCGCGGCGATCAGTGCCGCGAATTCGTACGTGCGAGGTCACCCGCAGGACGCCCGGCCGGGCCCATTCGAGCCGCATCGGTCGGCCCTTCCGTGCCGGTCAGCCCTGTGAGCTGAGGTATCCCCTGATCTGGCCGAGTTCCTGGGCGAAGTCGTCGTAGTCCTCCCGGATGCCGTTGAGGTAGGCGCTCCAGCCGAGGCTGTGCTTCGCGTAGTGCACCGCTTCCTGGATCTCCTCCTCCGTGGCGCCGAAGATCCTGGCCGCTTCGGTGTGGAAGAGGGTGCAGTACCGGCACTTGGTCTCGGCGTGCAGGGCGATTCCCATGAGTTCCTTGTACTTGTTCGGGATGTGGGTTTCACCGAGTTCGAGCTTCTTGAAAAGTTCCCATTCGTGTTCGAGCAGGTCGTCGGGGATACCGCTCAGGAAGTGCGGAACGAGGCCCAGGCACTCCTTGATCTCCGACTCGACTTCGCTGCGGCTGCGTTCTCCCATGGCAGCCACCCCTTTCACGGAGCGGGATGAGCAGCTGTCCTCTTTTTCACGATACGCCGCTTATGCCGCGGGTAACATTCCACCGTTGCGGTGCAGCCACGACCGGTAGGCGGGGTGGG
Source organism: Streptomyces sp. URMC 124 (assembly GCF_051386455.1). NCBI lineage: Bacteria > Bacillati > Actinomycetota > Actinomycetes > Kitasatosporales > Streptomycetaceae > Streptomyces > Streptomyces sp. URMC 124. The sequence continues at coordinate 3,890 of NZ_JBPQTS010000203.1, read as the reverse complement.
CGTAGGCCAGGGAGCGGTAGGCGTCGGCCAAGTCGCCGAAGACGGCCTCGGCTTCCGGGAGCGAGAGGGCGCCGGGGCGGGTGGCCAGGGAGAGTTCGGCGGTCAGCGGGTCGCCGTAGAGGGGGCGGAGCACGGTGCCGGGCGTGGCCTCCGCGGTGGGCTGGCAGGCGCGGACGGCCTCGCCGGAGGCGACGAGGTCCGCGGCGGTGGCGGCGTCGCGCACGTGCACCAGGCGCGGGTCGGTGCCGGCGGCGGTGAAGGCCCGCTGCAGGGCGGACCACTCGTGGTCGGCGGCGGGGTCCACGATCCAGGCGTCGTCGGCGAGTTCGGCGAGCCCGACCACCGGGCGGCCGGCCGCCGGATGCGCGGCGGACAGGGCGACGAACCTCGGTTCCCGCGTCACCAGGACCCGCTGCTCGACGCCCGGGGGTATGTGCAGCGGGAAGCCCTCCGCCTCGTGGACGAAGGCGACGTCGAGCTGGTTGGTCGAGAGCAGCTGCAGCAACGTCCCTGCGGAGACCTCGATATGAATGGTGACGTCCGTATCGGGCAGCCGGGCGTGCAGCCGCCGCAGCCATCCCGCGACCACGCGCCCGCCGATGCTGCCGACCCGCAGCCGGGCCCCGCCCGCGCCCGCCGCCGCGTCGCGGGCGGCCGCCATGAGGGCGGACATCTCGGCGATGATGGGCCGCGCCCGGGAGAGCACCGAGTGGCCCAGCGGCGTGGGGCGGCTGCCCGTCTGGCCGCGCGTGAACAGCAGGCCGCCGACGGCCCCTTCGATGCGCCGGAGCTGAGTGGTGAGCGAGGGCTGTGTCATGCCCAGTTGCAGCGCGGCCTTCCGCACGCTTCCCGCATCCGCAATGGCGCAAAGCGCGCGGAGGTGCCTGACCTCGAGCTCCACGGGGGGAGCATAACTGTGCCTCGCACGTCACACCAGGCACATGCCGGGGCAGGGTAGGTGATTGGACGGTGCTATGGCCAGTTGGCATCATCCGTACCGCTGATAACTCGTCACAGACTCTGCGGGACCAGCAGTTCACCCGACGGACATCCGGACGGCGTTCCCACCACGCCCCCGGCGTCCTCGGCACGAATGGAGTCCCCCACATGAAACGCTCCACCACAGTGCTGTCTGCGGCGATCGGTCTCGGCTTCGCGGCGGCCCTGACGGCCGTGCCCGCGTCCGCCGCCCCGGCGCTCACCGGATCGCAGGCGGCGGCGCCGGCCGTCACGTCCTCGTACGCCGGCTCGGCGGCCGAAGAGGCCAACAACAAGGCGTTCTTCGACGCGGTGATGAAGTCGGCGCAGGCCAAGGCCGCGAAGTCGCCGGGCCTGCGGGCCGTGACCGTCACCTACGACGCCAGCAGAGCGCCCAGCTTCGCCTCCCAGATAGCCGCCAGCGCCCAGATCTGGAACAGCTCCGTGCGCAACGTCCAGCTGCGTGCGGGCAGCAACGCCGACTTCAAGTACTACGAGGGCAACGACTCGCGCGGCTCCTACGCGAGCACCGACGGCCACGGGCGCGGCTACATCTTCCTCGACTACCGGCAGAACCAGCAGTACAACTCGACGCGCGTCACCGCGCACGAGACCGGGCACGTCCTCGGCCTGCCGGACCACTACTCCGGTCCGTGCAGCGAGCTGATGTCGGGCGGCGGCCCCGGCACCTCCTGCCAGAACACCCGCCCGAACGCCGCCGAGAGCAGCAGGGTCAACCAGCTCTGGGCCAACGGCCTGTCGGCCTTCAAGAAGGACGACAAGGGAGTGTTCACCACGGTTCGGTGAGCCTCTCGGCCCGGTGAGCCCCACGGCTCACCGAGCGGCCTCCCGCTCGTCCGGCGGCCCGGTTCCCTCGCGGAGCCGGGCCGCCGCCCGTCTCCGGGCCCGCGCGCCCCATACTGGAACCGATGACACACGTGCCCCCAGGCCTCACCTACCCGGAGGCCGGCGCCACCGCCCGCCGTCCGCTGCCCGCCGGCTACCACCACCTGCACGAGGTCGGTTACCTCGGCCGCGGCCGGCCCCTCTTCGAGGCCGCGGCCGACGCGGTCCTCTCCTGGCGCATGCACCGCGCCGCCGGCGTCCGCGTCCCCGCCGCGACGCCGCGGGCCGCCCCGGGCGTCACCGTGGACCTCTCCCTCGGCCTCGGCCCGCTGCTGCAGGCCTCGGTGACCTGCGCGGTCGTCTGGGCGGTGCGGGAGGAGCGCCGCGCGGGCTTCGCCTACGGCACGCTGCCGGGCCATCCCGCGTGCGGCGAGGAGTCCTTCGTGGTCACGCTCGACGGGGCGCAGGACGTGCGCCTGGCCGTGACCGCGTTCAGCCGCCCGGCGCACTGGTCCACCCGGGCCGCCGGGCCGCTGGTGCCGGCCCTCCAGCGCCGGTACGCGCGCCACTGCGTCCGGGTGCTGCGTGCGGAGGCCGCCCGCCGGGCGACGTAGCCGGGCGGACGGCCTGGCGTACGAACTCTCGTGCGACCGCGGAATCCCGTCGTCCATCCGTCACCGACCGGACGTACGGTCGCTGCCGTAACGGGTGCTACCGAAGGTGCGGGCGAGGCCGGGCCCGGAGCTCCGTCACGCCTCGCGGGCCCTGGGGTGCTTGACGACGTACGCGGCCCCCGCGCCCGCCGCGAAGAGGGCGAAGAAGGACATGGCCGTGCCGATCCAGCCGGCGCCCAGCCACTGGCCGCCGAAGTAGCCGAGGCTCACGCTGTACGCGGCCCAGGTCACACCGGCCAGGGCGGACCAGGGGAGGAACTCGGCGACCCGGCGATGCATCACGCCGGCGCCGAGGCTGACCACCGACCGGCCGGCCGGTGCGAAGCGGGCGACGACGACCAGGGGACCGCCGCCGCGCAGCAGCGCCGTGCCGAGCTTGGCCTGCGCGGCGGTCAGCCGGCGCGAGCGGGCGATGGCGCGGTCGAAGCGGTCGCCGCCGCGCCAGGCGAGCCGGTAGGCGACCATGTCGCCCAGGACGGACGCGGTCGCGGCGCACATGACCAGCGGGAGCATCTGGGAGAAGCCGGCGTGGCCGTGGGCCGCGCCACCGACGGCGGCGTCGGCCGCGGTGCCCGCGGCAGCGGTCGCCGCGGTGATCACCAGGACGCCGCTGGGGAGGACCGGGAGGAAGACGTCGAGCACGACGGAGATGCTGACGATCACGTAGATCCATGGGGTTTCGGCCAAGGCCCCCAGCTTCTCCAGCACGTCCTGATCTCCCGGTACGGTCCCCCGCCGCGACGTCGCAGGGGAGCGGCAGGGGCGGCCTTCACAACCGAACAGCGTACGCCTGGGGCGCGTGTGACGTGCGAGTGGGGGTGGTGATGTTGTGCGCATCACGGTACGGAATACGACATCGGCGACGCCGGGTCACGCACGGGATGGGCACGGGCGGGTCCGGGAGCGGTCCGGACCCGCTCCGGGGATCAGCCGCGGCGGGAGAAGAGCCGGTCCAGGGAGAGCGCGCCCGGGCCGGTGAAGACCAGGAGCAGGAAGGCCCAGCAGAACATCGCGGAGGCCTCGCCACCGTTCTGAATCGGCCACAGGGCCATGCTCTGGTGCACGTCGAAGTAGGCGTAGGCCATGGAGCCGGAGGCGATCAGGGCCGCGCTGCGGGTGCCCGCGCCGAGCAGGACGAGCGCGCCGGCGACGAGCTGGATGACGGCCGCGTACCAGCCCGGCCAGGTGCCCGCCGCGATGGTGCCGCCGTTGCTGCCGGCCGCTCCGCCGAGGACGCCGAAGAGGGAGGCGGCGCCGTGGCAGGCGAAGAGCAGGCCGACCACGATCCGGAAGGCGGACAGGACGTACGGGCGGGCCGCGTCGAGCCGCTGCGTCAGGGCCGGGGTCGCGGCCGCGGAGGTTCTCGCGGGGGCGGCGGACGCCGGCCCTGAC
>NZ_JBPQTS010000202.1:0-10677 GCF_051386455.1 Streptomyces sp. URMC 124 | reverse complement strand
GGGCGGACCCCGCGCGCGGGTCGGGGCTGCGGGGGCTGGCGGACCGGCTGGCCGCGGTCGGCGGCGTCCTGCACGTGCACAGCCCCCGGGGCGGCGGGACCCGGGTGCGGGTGGAGCTGCCGTGCGCGTGACGGTGACCGAGGACTCCGTACTGCTGCGCGAGGGCCTGGTGCGGCTGCTGGCCGAGGCGGGGGTGCAGGTGGTCGGCCAGACAGGGGACACCGGGGACCTGGTCGAGCTGGTGGAGGAGGTGCGGCCCGACGTGGCCCTGCTCGACATCCGCCTGCCGCCGACCCACACCGACGAAGGCGTTCGCGCGGCGTGCGCGATCCGCGAGCGCTGCCCTCCGGTGGGGGTGCTGCTGCTGTCGCAATACGTGGAGGCGGGCAGCGCGGTGCAGGTGATGGCGCGGCGCGCCCGGGGGTTCGGGTACCTGCTCAAGGACCGGATCGCGGACGTCGAGGAACTGACCGGTGCCATCAAGCGGGTGGGGGCGGGCGAGTCCGTGATCGACCCGTTGGTGGTGTCCCGGCTGCTGCACCGCCGGCGGGCGGGCGGCGCGCTGGAGGAGCTGACTCCCCGGGAGCGGGACGTGCTGGCGCTCATGGCCGAGGGGCGCACCAACGAGGCGATCGCCGAGCGGCTGGTGGTGGGCGGCAAGACCGTCGAGACGCACGTGCGCAACATCTTCGTCAAGCTGGGCCTGGAGCCGAACCTGACCGACCACCGGCGGGTGCTGGCCGTCCTGTCGTACTTGCGCGGCTGAGGCTGCCGGACCGCCCGCGCCCCACCGGCATTTCAGGGCTGGCCCTGATGTGTGCACGGCGGGCGGGGCCTTGAATGGAGGGCACCGGAAGGGGAGCGCGGGAACGGGGGAACGGGCCGGAAGGTTCGGAAACCGCCGCGGAACGGCCGGTTGCAGTCACGGACTTGCGGCCCGCGACCGCACTCCCCGCCCTACGGAGAGCACGTTCAACGGGAGGAAGCCATGAAGGCAGGCAAGAGCCTTGCGCTCGCGACGGCAACGGTGGCCCTGGGGGCCGGGCTGGCGGTGACCGCTCCGTCGGCCCAGGCGGAACCGGCCGCGCGGAGCGTCGTCACACAGACCGCCGACCTGGACACCGGCGTGGGTCACGGCATCCAGGCGAGCTGGAAGCGGATCTGGGGCCCGTACAAGCACACGCCCACCAAGTACTGGCCGACGGGCGACTTCGTGCCGCGCAGCAACGCGCTCGGCGTGCACGCCCGCTGCTGGAACGGCGGCGACGGCACCAAGCTCAAGATCGACATCGTGCGCAGCAGCGACAAGAAGGTCATCGCCAAGGGCGGCTGGGGCGTGTGCACCGGCGACTGGATGAACGTGGACACCTTCCGCGCCTCGCCCAACCAGAAGCACTACATGCGGATCTACCTGAGCGGTAAGCCGCACACGATCGAGGCCCGCGCCTACCACAAGGTCTGAGCGGAGCCGTCAAGCTGCCGGGCCGTCCGACGGGGGAAGCATGGCGGGCGGCCCGGCCCGCCCCGGGTCTCAGGTGACTCCGGGGCCCGGGGTGCATCAGGTGCTCAGGATGAACGACGGCGGCGGGGCGTTGCCCTCGGCCCATGCGCTCGTTGGTGATGACAAGTGCCTCTGGCACGGAATCAGCAGGAGAGCGAGAAGCGGAGGGCGCTGTGCGTCGTCGGATGAACTTCGTGCTGGCCGCGGTCGTCATGGCCGGCGCATGGGCCGCCCCGGCGGCGGTCGCCCGGACCGCCGCCGGACCGCCACCCGCCGTGCACGCCTCCCCCGGCAAGCCGCCGTTCTCGTACGAGGACTGCATCAAGGCGACCAAGAAGCGCGGGGAGAGCGCGCGCTACGGCAAGTGGCACTGCGACCAGCTGGTCAAGAAGGGCTGGGTCAGGCGCCCGGTGCGCTGACCGCGGCCGCTTCGCTCAGACCGCGGCGGGGACGCTCGCCAGGCGCTGGAGGAGCTCGGTCAGCGCGGCGACGGCCTCGGCGTCGTCGGAGGGGTGGGTGTCGGTGAAACGGGCGTGCGAGCCGGGGATCGCCAGCTTGACGTCCTCCAGGACCTTGCCGCCGGCGATGCCCACGGCCTTGCGGGTCTCGTCCTGCGCCCAGACACCGCCGTACTGCCCGGCGGCGGTGCCGGCCACGGCGACCGGCTTGCCGGCGATGGCACCCACGCCGTGCGGACGCGAGATCCAGTCGATGGCGTTCTTCAGCACGGCGGGGATGGTGCCGTTGTACTCGGGGGTGAAGAAAAGGAGGACGTCGGCGGCGCCGGCCGCCTCGCGCAGGCGGGCGGCGGCGGCCGGGACGGCCCCCTCGACGTCGAGGTCCTGGTTGTAGAAGGGCACGTCGGCCAGGCCCTCGTAGATCTCGATCGCGGTGCCCTCGGGGGCGAGCTTGACCGCGGCCTCGGCGAGCTGGCGGTTGTGGGACCCGGCGCGGAGGCTGCCGACGAGCGCAAGGATGCGGACAGACATGGGGAACTCCAGGTAAGTGATGACGAGAACAAACCGGACCGGGGTCCTGTTTTAGGATTGTGACACTTATCCGGACCGCGGTCCAGTTATTTCGCCGAGACGTTACGCTGGACCCATGACCGGCTCCGTTCCCCCCTCGCCGCCGCCCGGCCCCCCGGACGACCGACAGGAGCTGCCCCTCCTCACCCACGGCGAGCCCCAGCCGCTCCGAGCCGACGCGGCCCGCAATCGCACGCGCCTCCTGGAGGCGGCCTCCCGTCTGCTGACCGAGTGCGGGGCCGCGAACCTGACCATGGAGGCCGTGGCCACGGCCGCCGGGGTCGGCAAGGGCACCGTCTTCCGGCGCTTCGGCGACCGCACCGGGCTGCTGCTGGCACTCCTGGACCACCGCGAGCAGCAGTTCCAGGCCGCCTTCGTCTCCGGCCCCCCGCCCCTGGGCCCCGGCGCCCCCGCGGCGCAGCGCCTCCACGCCTTCGGCCCCGCCCTCATCCGCCACGAGCGCGCTCACCACGAACTGATCCTGGCCACCCGGACCGACCCGCTGCGCGTCTACGGCGTCCCGGCGCACGGCCTGCGCGTCGGCCACCTCGTCATGCTGCTGCGCGAAGCCGGCGTCCAGGGCGACGCCGAGCTCCTCGCCCACACGCTGCTCGGCCTCCTCGACGCCGCCCTCGTCCACCACCTGTGCGTCGAGCGCGGCATGGCGCCCACCCGCCTGGAGGCCGCCTGGCACGACCTCGTCACGCGCCTGGGAGCCGAGCCCTGAGGCGACCGGCTCCGCCGGGAGCTACGGGACGTTGATCTTGGGCATGTCGATCTTGGGCATCTCGACCTTGACGGGGTCCTTGGTGAAGGTTTCCGTCAGGCCTCCCTCCCAGCTGACCGACAGCGTCTTGCCGCCGTCCACCAGGGTGGCGGTGCCCTTGGTGCGGGGGTTGCCGGGGGTGGGACACTTCAGGTCGAACTTCACGCTCGTGCCGGAGCGCTGCGCGGGGCCGCTGCACACTCCCTTGTCCGAGTCGGAGATGCCGCGGTCACCGAAAATCGTCACCCGGACGATGTCGTAGCCCTTCTGCTGGTTCCATATGCCGTCCAGGTCGCCGGCGCCGCCCTGGTCCGGCTTCTCGGCCCCGCTCCGCTCCGGCTTCGCGCTGCCGCCCTCCGTGGGCGCCTGGGCACCGCTCGCCGAAGGCTTCGCCGAGGGCTTGTCCCCCGCCTTCGCGGCACCCTTCCCGCCGTCGCCGTCCGAACCGCTGCTGCACCCCGTCATCAGCGCCGCCGCAATCAGTGCCGCGCCCGCGATTCGTGCCGGCTTGCGCATGTTTTCCCCTCTCCTGCCGAACAGAACAAGCCAACCTAACAGGCGGTTCGATCACTGCAGGAACCCCCTTTTCGCGCGCGTAGAACCGCCGCACGGGCACCTGACACCCGCCCACGAACGGCGCCGGTCCCGGCACTTGCGCACCGCCCGGTTCCGCCGCCCGGGTACAGCCGGGCCGACCCGCCCGGCATAGCCTTGCCCCGCCGCCTCCCGCTCCGGACCATGCGGCCCATGGCACGTTGCGAAGTATGCGGAAACGACTACGACCTGGCGTTCTTCGTGGAGACCCAGGACGGGGCACGGCACGCGTTCGATTCGTTCGCGTGCGCCATCCACCGCATGGCGCCCATCTGCGAACACTGCCGGGTCCCGATCGTCGGTCAAGGGGTCGAGGCCGAGGGCCACTGGTACTGCGGCGCCCACTGCGCACGCTCCGAGGGGAAGGTGGGCATCGTGGACAGGGTCTGAACGGGCATTCAGCGCGCCGCTTCGTGCCTCGTCGCACGCCGGAAGAGCGCCGTCCACAAGAAGGGCTCGCCGAAGCCGGGCGACTCCGCCGGCTCGTCGCGCATGCGGCGCAGCTCGACCTCCGCGAGGTCGCGGAAGATGCCGCGCAAGGACTCCGGTGAGTACGCGAGGCCGCCGTGGAGGCGGGCCTGGCGGTAGAGGTCCGCGTCGGGGACCTCGGAGCCCATCTCACCAGCCGCGAAACAGGTGAGGGCGAACCGGCCACCGGGCGCGAGGGCGCGATCGAGCAGCGCGAGGTAGCTGATCCGGCGGTGCGGCGGCAGGTGGTGGAAGCAGCCGGAGTCGTAGATCAGGTCGTACGGGCCGTCGAGTTCCTCGCCGACGAGGTCGAAGGCGTCACCGCACCGGAAGCGGACCTCGGCCCCGGCCTCGCGGGCGCGTTCCTCCGCCCAGGCGATCGCCGCCGGGGAGAGGTCGACGGCGTCCACCTCGAAGCCTCGCGAGGCGAGGTGGACCGCATTGCGGCCCGGGCCGCAGCCCAGGTCGAGGGCGCGGCCGGGAGTGATCTGGCCGCGGTCGAGGTACGAGAGCAGGTTCTCGTCGGGCTTGTCCACGAAGAACGGCACCGGCCTGGAGCGGTCCTCGTAGAAGCCGTCCCACCAGGACGCCGCTCCGGCCGTCCAGCGGTCGGCCTCCGGCGCGAACAGGCCGTCCAGCAGCCTCAGGACGTCGTCCACCGTGCGGATGTTCCGGTCCATGCGGACCCCCTTTCCCGTTGCCTCGATCGTAGGCAGGAATGCCACGAAATCCCAGGTCAGAAGGCATTCCGGGAAGCCCTGTCCCGCTGCCTGAGGGGTGGGGAACAGAAGGGAAGGGCGTCACCCGCAGAGGGGAGCGAACGGCCGCGCACGGCCCCGGCGGAGGTCACCCAGGGGCCGATTCCGGCCGCGCCGGACCGGGTTTCCTTACGATCTTCACGGGCCCCGGCCCGAGGGCTTCACCTGCCCGGTCCGGGCCTGCAACCACCGGGCGTCAACCGCCCTTTATCCATAATGCGTTTGATGTGTCTGATGTGTCTTAGCAGCCACAATGCGGCTGTGCGTATCGATTGCTCCCATCCGTCGTTTGGCAAGGCATGAAGAACCGCATCGTGACGCGTATTGCTGTGGGATCGACCCTTCTGATGTGCGGCGCCGTCTCCGCAGCCGGCACCGCCGAGGCGGCCGGCGGGGGCAAGGGCGGGGGCGGGCTCGGCCCCCGGCCGCTGATGCACCGCATCTCCCACCTCTCCCATCTCGCCAACGTCGAGGACAGCCCCCTCGGCGACACCGTCTCCTTCGTCAACGACAAGCTCCCCCGGGAGGCGTCCAGCCGCGTCTCCCTCCGGTGACCGGTTCTTTCCGTGACAGGCCGCGCTTCACCGTCCGCGGTGCCGGAGCCCCTGCCCCGGCACCGCGGCGTCCGGCCCCCGGCGAGCGGCCTGCAGTGGGCAGCGCGGCAATAATCTCCGGGTGACCTTTCTGGACGAACAGTTGATCGGCCTGTGGTGCAGCGCCCCCTTCGACCTCGGCGCCATGGAGACGAGCGAACTCGTGTTCCTGGCCGACGGCCGGGGCTGGAGCCGCTTCGAGGGCATCAGCACAGAACTGGGCATCTCCCGGTTCCGCTGGCACTGCCCGGCCCCCGGCCTGCTGGAGTTGCGCGGCACCTGGCGGGTCAGCGGGCAGTGGGCCCCTGACAGCGACGGATTCGCCTCCGTGGACCACAGCGGCCCGGACGACGAGGTGATCCGTACCGGCTACCGCATCGGCCCCGAGCGGCCGTCGCCCTCCGACGCCCCCGTGACCGCCCTGACCGTCGACGACGCGATCGAGTACGCCTGCTCCTTCGCCCTCGGCAAGCGTGCCGTGACGCTCGCCGACGACCCCTCGGCCACGCTGGTCCCGTACGGCCCGCCCGCCCGGCCCGGTCCGCCCGCCGGCTGATCCGATCCGGCTAAGGCGAGTACCAGGGGTACCAGGGGGTACAGATGGCGCTCAATCCCGGAATCCGTCCCCCCGGCCCCCTCGCCGGCCCTACGGTGGGCCCTCGCCACCACCGGACGGGGGGAATGGGGAACACCGTGAACAGGGAAGAGCGCGCCCGCATCGTCGCCGCGATCCAGGATGAGCGCGAGCGACTGCGCCCGCTGCAACCGGAGATGACGCGCACCGTGATCCAGCTGCTGCGCCGGACGGTGCCGGAGTCGGAGCCCGGGGTGGTGCCGTGGGTGAACCTGGCCACCATCAAGAGCATCGAGGCCGAGCACGGCACGGACGGGCTGCTGGCGCTGGCGCTGTCCCTGGGCAACTGGGCGGCCGCCATCGCCCAGGACTTCGCCCGCACGAACGGGCACACCGCGGAGCAGCTGATGGACTACTACGAGACGCAGTTCTTCGAGGACGACACGTCGTCGGACTCCGAGGACTGACCGGGGCTGCCCGTACCTCGCGGGAACACGCTCCCCGCGGTGCAGAAGACGCAGCCGTCCCAGTGCGGCAGGGCGTTCAGGACCCGGTGGGGCACGCAACAGGTCGTCACGGCCGCGTCCGGGCCGGGGAATCCGGGGAAGGGATCGCCGTCGGTCCGCTCGGGGCGCGGGGCCGGGACGAAGGCCTCGACCATGGCCCGGAAGTGCCTCAGGTACTCGGGCGCGTAGGGCGGCTCGTACCCCAGCTCGTCCCAGCGGTGCCGCTGCAGTGCGAGGTCGACGACCCGCAGCACGAAGTCCTTCGCCTCGGCCCGCTCGGACGGGGTGTCGCCCCAGTCGACGTCCTCCAGGTCGAAGCCGACCATTCCACGCCCCATCACGTTCTGGTCCTGCAGGGCCAGCAGCGAGGCGAAACGAAAGTCCCAGGGGCGGCTCGCCAGCTCCGACACCGCGAGCCACAGCACCTCGACGAAGACGGCGGTCCCGCCGTTGGACATGGAGAGGCTGTCCCCCGCCCCTTCGAACACCGTTCCCATCCGGCCACTCTAAGCGTCGGATCTCGTGGTGCGAGCCCTCTTGCGTTGCCCGCATCACACCCGTCAGGGTCACTAACCGAAGTCAGTGAGGTTCACGTACGCGCCGCAGCTCACATCAGCCCCTTGCGTCCAGGAGGACCGATGCACGAGTCAGCACCGCAGAACCCCGAGTACCTCGATGCCTCCGGGAGCCCCGGCCCCCACGCGTCCGTGGAGGGAGGGGAGCGGACCCCCGACGTCAGCCGGCGTCTCGTACTGAAGTCCGCGGGGGCCGCGAGCGCCGGTGCGGGGCTGGGGCTCGGACTGGCGCAGGCAGCGGCCTCCCCCGCCGCCGCGGCCCCGGCTCCGCGGCGCCGGGGCGCGACCATGATCGGGGTGCCGTTCGAGCGACGCGGCACGGTGCGGGTCGGGATCGTCGGGCTGGGCAATCGCGGCGGCGCGATGACGGAGCTGTTCCTGGCGGTGCCCGGGGTGCGGGTGGTGGCCCTGTGCGACACGGTGCGGGCGAAGGCGGAGAAGGCCGCCGCCAAGGTCAGGTCGGCCGGACAGCCGGCGCCCGCGCTCTACACCAAGGGCGAGGACGACTTCCGGCAGCTGTGCGGCCGCGGGGACGTCGACTTCGTCTACGTGGCCACGCCGTGGGAGTGGCACTTCCCGATGGCCGAGGAGGCCCTGACCGCGGGCAAGCACGTCGGGGTGGAGTGTCCGGCCGCCATGGAGCTGGATCAGCTGTGGCGCCTGGTGGACCTGTCCGAGCGGATGCGGCGGCACTGCATGCAGCTGGAGAACTGCTGCTACGGCAGGAACGAGATGCGCGTGCTGCGCATGGCGCACGCGGGCAAGTTCGGCGAGCTGCTGCACGGGGCGGGGGCTTACATCCACGACCTGCGGGAGCTGATGTTCTCGCCGACGTACTACGAGGGGCCGTGGCGGCGGTTGTGGCACACCCGGCTCAGAGGGGACGTCTACCCCACCCACGGATTCGCTCCGGTCGCCACCTACATGGACGTCAACCGCGGGGACCGGGCCGTGCGGATCTCGACGTTCGGCTCCCCCGCCGCCGGCCTCGCCGCCTACCGCGCGCAGCACATGCCGCCCGGCGATCCGAGCTGGAAGGAGACGTACGTCGGCAGCGACATGTCCGTCAGCCTCGTGCAGACGGCCAAGGGGCGCGTGATCCGCCTGGAGCACGCGGTCAGCAACCCCCACCCCTACAGCCGCGTGAACGCTCTGAGCGGCACCAAGGGGGCGTTCGAGGACTACCCGCCGCGGATCTACCTGGAGCCGGAGATGTCCGGGGACGAGTGGGGCGACTTCGGGGCGTACGCGGAGTGGGACCACTGGCTGTGGAAGGAGCACGCGAACCCGCCGGGCGGCCACGGCGGCATGGACTACATCATGATCTTCCGCCTCATGCAGTGCATGCAGCAGGGGCTGGTGCCCGATTTCGACGTGTACGACGCGGCGACGTGGAGCGCGCCGGTGCCGCTGAGCCACGCCTCCATCAGGGCCGGGGGCGCGCCGCAGGAGATCCCGGACTTCACGCGGGGGCAGTGGCGGTCCGGGCGGCCGGGGGTGGACTCGGCCAAGCCGTAGGCATGCGAAGAGGCGCCCGTCCCGGTCTCCCGGGGCGGGCGCCTCTCGTCGTTCTCAGCCGGTCGGGACCGGCTCGGCTTCACCCGGTCAGGACTGACCGGCCTCCGCACGGGCGAGCTCGTTCGCGCGCTCGGTCTCGGCGACCCGGCCGCGGACGAGGAACCAGCCGCCGACCAGCATCGCGATGATGATCGGCAGGCACAGCACCGTGGTGCGGCCGGCGCCGGGCTCGGACGCCATCAGGCCGAGCACACCGGCCAGGAAGACCAGGGTGACGATCTGGGTGTACGGGGCCCAGGGGAGCTTGTAGCCGGGGCGGGTGACCCGGCCGTCCTTGGAGCGGCGGTAGAAGAGCAGGGAGCAGACCATGATCATGCCCCAGGTGCCGATGATGCCGATCGCGGCGAAGTTCAGCACGATCTCGAAGGCGTCGGCGGGGACGACGAAGTTCAGGCCGACACCGAGGACGCAGAAGAACGCGGTGAGCAGGATGCCGCCGTAGGGCACCTGGCCCTTGTTCATCAGGCCGGTGAACTTCGGCGCCGAGCCCGACATCGCCATCGAGCGCAGGATGCGGCCGGTGGAGTACAGGCCCGAGTTCAGGCTGGAGAGGGCCGCGGTGAGGACCACCAGGTTCATCACGCCGGCCGCGTAGGGCACGCCGATCTTCGACAGGACGGTGACGAACGGGCTCTCGCCGGCGACGTACTCGGTGAAGGGCAGCAGCAGCGCGAGCAGCACGACCGAGCCGACGTAGAACAGGCCCACGCGCCACATGATCGAGTTGATCGCCTTCGGCATGATCTTCTCGGGGTTCTTGGTCTCACCGGCGGCCACACCGCACAGCTCGACGGAGGCGTAGGCGAAGACGACGCCCTGGATGACGAGCAGCATCGGCATGACGCCGGTCGGGAAGATGCCGCCGTGGTCGGTGATGTTCGCCAGACCCGGGGTCGAGTCGCCGACGCTGTGCTGGCTGGCCAGCAGGAAGATGCCGACGACCATGAAGAGGGTGATCGCGGCGACCTTGATGATCGCGAACCAGAACTCCATCTCACCGAAGTACTTCACCGAGATCAGGTTCACGGTGAGCACGACCGCGAGGGCGATCAGCGCGAGGACCCACTGCGGGATGTCGCTGAACATTCCCCAGTAGTGGGTGTACGTGGCGACGGCGGTGATGTCCGCGATGCCGGTGGTGGCCCAGTTCAGGAAGTAGAGCCAGCCTGCGGTGAAGGCGCCCTTCTCGCCCATGAACTCACGGGCGTAGGAGACGAAGGCTCCGGAGGAGGGGCGGTAGAGCACGAGCTCGCCGAGCGCACGCACGACGAAGAAGGCGAAGAGGCCGCACACCGCGTAGGCGATGAAGAGGGAGGGACCGGCGCTGTGGAGACGGCCACCGGCGCCGAGGAAGAGTCCGGTGCCGATCGCTCCACCAATGGCGATCATGTTGACGTGGCGGGACTTGAGGTCCTTGCTGTACCCGGCATCGCCGGCGTCCACGTGCGTGGAGGCCGTGGGCGCCGCCGTGGCGGCGGGCTGGGGTTCGGCCGCAGTGAGGGTGCGGTCACTCATGTGGTTCTTCGCCTTCGCTGGAGAGGGGCAGGACCGGGACGCGGTGGTGCTTGGGGGGAGCGACCCGGTTACCCGGAGGGCCGGCTGGCGACGCCGGTCTTCTCCGAGGGGTGAAGCGATGCCCGCCGGCCTGGGGCCGGGGTGCCTGCGGCTGCCTGTGGGCAGGCCCGGAGAGGGGCTGCCGGGAGGGCGCGCCGGTGGGCGCGGGCGAGGGGGTGCGG
>NZ_JBPQTS010000201.1:0-10723 GCF_051386455.1 Streptomyces sp. URMC 124 | reverse complement strand
CGCCGGGCGGGCCGCAGGGGGCCGCCCGGCGCCTCGGCGGGGCGTCAGTGCGCGCCGTATCCCGTGAGGGAACGGACCTCGAGTTCGGCGTACTTCGCGTCCGCGTCCGGCTGCGGCTTGGAGAGCATCGAGCCGAGCCAGCCCAGCAGGAAGCCGAGCGGGATGGAGACGAGGCCGGGGTTGCCGAGCGGGAAGAAGTCGAAGCTCATGCCCGGGAAGAGGGCCTTCTCGTTGCCGGAGACGACCGGGGAGAAGATCACCAGGCCGACGGAGGAGACGAGCCCTCCGTAGATCGACCACAGGGCCCCCTGGGTGGTGAAGCGCTTCCAGAAGAGGCTGTAGAGGATCGTGGGGAGGTTGGCGGAGGCCGCGACGGCGAAGGCGAGGGCCACGACGGCGGCGGCGTTCAGCCGGTGGGCGAAGATGCTCAGCAGGATGGCGATCGCGCCGATGACGACGGCGGCGCACTTGGCGGTGAGGAGCTCCTCCTTCTCGCTGGTCTTCCCCTTGCGGATGACGTTGGCCCACAGGTCGTGCGCGAAGGACGCCGAGGAGGCGAGCGTGAGCCCCGCGACCACCGCGAGGATCGTCGCGAAGGCGACGGCGGAGATCACGGCGAGGAGGACCGCGCCGCCGGTGGAGCCGGCGCCGCCGCCGACCTCCTGGGCGAGCAGCGGGGCCGCGGTGTTGCCCGAGGGGTCCGAGGCGGTGATCGACTTCGAGCCGACCAGGGCGGCGGCGCCGAAGCCCAGGGCGATGGTCATCAGGTAGAAGGCGCCGATGATGCCGATGGCCCAGTTCACGGACTTGCGGGCGGCCTTGGCGGTCGGGACGGTGTAGAAGCGGATCAGGATGTGCGGCAGGCCGGCCGTGCCCAGGACGAGGGCGAGGCCGAGCGAGATGAAGTTGAGCTTGGTGGTGCCGTCCTTGCCGTACTGCAGGCCCGGCTCGAGGAAGGCCTTGCCCTTGCCGCTCTCCTCGGCGGCGCGCCCGAGCAGGGTGGAGATGTTCCAGCCGACCTTGTTGAGCACGAGGACGGTGATCAGCAAGGTGCCCAGGATGAGCAGGACCGCCTTGACGATCTGCACCCACGTGGTGCCCTTCATCCCGCCGATGGTCACGTAGAGGACCATCACCAGGCCGACCAGACCGATGATCCAGCGCCGCGAGCCCTCGCCCGAGGCCCCGAGCAGCAGCGCCACGAGCGCGCCCGCGCCGATCATCTGGGCGAGCAGGTAGAAGATCGAGACGACGATGGTGGAGGTGCCGGCGGCGGTGCGCACGGGTCGCTGCTTGAGCCGGTAGGCGAGCGCGTCGGCCATGGTGAAGCGGCCGGAGTTGCGCAGCGGTTCGGCGACGAGCAGCAGGGCGACCAGCCAGGCGACGAGGAAGCCGATGGAGTAGAGGAAGCCGTCGTAGCCGAAGAGGGCGATGGCGCCGGCGATGCCGAGGAAGGACGCGGCGGACATGTAGTCGCCGGAGATGGCGAGGCCGTTCTGGAAACCGGTGAAGGAGCGGCCGCCGGCGTAGAAGTCGGTGGCGTCCTTGGTCTGCCGCCCGGCCCAGACGGTGATGGCGAGGGTGGCGGCGACGAAGACGGAGAAGAGCGTGATGATCAGGGTGCGGTGCTCGCTCGCGGCGCCGGCCGCGAGGGGGAGGCCGGCCTGCAGGGCGCTGGTCGTGGCGCTGGTCATGCCGGTCATTCCCCCGCTTCCAGACGGGCCCGCAGGGCCTCGGACCTGGGGTCGAGCTTGGCGGCCGCGTGCCGCGAGTACCACCAGGCGATCAGGAAGGTGGTGAGGAACTGGGCCAGCCCGAAGACGAACGCCACGTTGATGTTGCCGACGACCTCGGTGCCCATGAAGTCGCCCGCGTAGTTCGACAGCAGGACGTACAGCAGATACCAGGAGACGAAGGCGATGGTGAGCGGAAAGGCGAACGAGCGCTGTGTGCGGCGCAGTTCGCCGAACTCGGCGCTCGACTGCAGCGTGCTGAAACGATCGTTCCCGGCCGCGGGCGGGGCGGCCGCGGTGGTCTGCGGGCCGTCGGGCTCGTCCGGCCCCTGTGTGGTGGTTGGTGCGGTGTCCACGGTCTCTCCTGACAAGGGGGGTGTGAGGCGCGAGCCGATGGCTTGTGATCCGGATCACGCATCGTAGAGGCAGGTCGCAGTATGCGACAGGGGGGAAGTGCGGAATTCGGCGGCAGCCGGCGCCGGGGGCGACACCGCCCGCCCGCGGTCTCGTTGACCCTGGTGTGAGCGATGCGCCTCCTCCCACCCCGCCGTCCCCCGGTCGACGACCGTTCGGGATCGTCAGGTTGACGGCGCCCATAGCGGCGGTGCCGACCGGCCGGTCCGCCCCCCTGCCGAGAGCCGGGCGGTGGTACGGGCCGCGGGTGCCGCTTCCGCCGCTGAGCATCGACGGGCTGCGCGACGGCGATCTCGCGCCCTGAGACGACCCCTCTCCGGGGCCTGTTTCGGAGGGCTGTTTTGGAAGGCTGTTTCGAAGGAACCGTCCGGAAGGGATCCTTCCGAAGTCGCCCTGAATCTGCGCCATTTGTTGCCGGGTCATGGCCGCTCAGGGCGTTTGTTCCGGAATGCATTGCCCGGTGCCATGATCGGCGCTAGCTTCACTCGTCATGTACCCGCCCGCGCGCGGCCTGCGCTCCGGCGGTCAACGGATGATGTGGAGAACCCATGGCTCCTCTGCGTTCAAGACGGCACGCCCTGCTGGCCGTCCCCGTCGGTCTCGCCCTGACCGCCTCGCTCGGCCTCCTGCCCGGGGTGGCCGCCGCCGCTCCGCAGCCCGAGCCCCGGGCCGAGGCGGCCGTCACCGACGGCCCCCTCCTGTCGTACGTGGTGAACACCGCCACCGACCGCGCGACCCTCGCCAAGGTGAAGAAGGCCGTCACCCGGGCCGACGGCAGCATCGTGGCCGCCTACGACCGGATAGGCGTGATCGTCGCCCACTCCAAGAACGCCGGCTTCGCCGCGGCCCTGCGCGCCGTCCCCGGCGTGCAGTCGGCGGGCGCCACCCGCACCGCGCCGATCACCCCGGCCGCCACCACCGACGTGGGCAAGCCCGAGAAGGTGAAGCTGCTGGGGAGCAGCGCGGCGGCCGCCGCCCGTCAGCAGGCCACAGGCGCAGAGCCGCTGGAGGACCTGCAGTGGGATCTGCCCGCCATCAAGGCGGACCAGGCCGCGAAGGTCAACCCGGGCAGCCGCAAGGTGACCGTCGGCGTCATCGACACCGGCGTGGACGACACCCACCCCGACCTCGCCCCGAACTTCTCCCGGAGCCAGTCGGCGAGCTGCGTCACCGGCAAGGCGGACACCAGCCCCGGCGCGTGGCGCCCGTACAACCCGGCGGAGGACTACCACGGCACCCACGTCGCCGGGACGATAGCCGCGGCCCGCAACGGCGTCGGCGTCGCGGGCGTCGCCCCGAACGTCAAGCTCTCGGGCATCAAGGTGTCGAACAAGAACAGCTTCTTCTACGCCGAGAGCGTGGTCTGCGCGTTCGTCTTCGCCGCCGACCACGACATAGCGGTGACGAACAACAGCTACTACGTCGACCCGTGGCTGTTCAACTGCGCGGACGACCCCGACCAGAAGGCCATATCGGAGTCCGTCGCGCGCGCCACGAAGTACGCCCAGGACAAGGGCACCGTCAACGTCGCCTCGGCCGGCAACTCCAACTTCGACCTGGCCGCCAAGGAGATCAGCGACACCTCCAGCCCCAACGACGGCGGCACGCCCGCGCGGACCCGCAAGATCGACCCGTCCGTCTGCCTCGACGTCCCGGCCCAGCTGCCCGGCGTGGTCACCGTCTCCGCGACCGGCGCGAAGTCGGCGAAGGCCTACTACTCCAACTACGGCCTGAACCAGGTCGACGTGGCGGCCCCCGGCGGCGACAAGTACCAGGTCCCCGAGCTGCCCGCCAAGGACGGCCGCATCCTCTCCACGCTGCCCGGCGGCGACTGGGGCTACCTCCAGGGCACCTCGATGGCCGGCCCGCACGTGGCCGGCGTGGCGGCGCTGCTGAAGAGCGCGCACCCCAAGTCGTCCCCGCAGGAGATCCAGTGGCTCCTCAAGGCGCAGGCCGACAACCCCGGCTGCCCGGCGGGCCCGTACGACGGTGACGGCGACGGCAAGACCGACGCGGTCTGCACCGGCAACAAGAACGTCAACGGCTTCTACGGCTTCGGCATCGTCGACGCCCTGGACGCGGTGCGGGGCTGACGCCCGCGCTCGTCACCGGAGGGGCCGGGCGGACGCCCGCCCCCTTCCGCGCTTTCCGCGCTGCGGGCTTCCGTACTGCGGGCTTCCGCGCTGCGGGCTTCCGCACTGCGAAGGAGCCCCTCGGCGAGCAGGAGCTGCGCGCCGAGGTAGGTGAGCATGATCCAGAACTGGGCGGCGGGCGCCTGGGGCCAGTCGGCGACGCCGGTGGCGATCAGGGTGTCGGACACGACGAACAGCGCACCGCCGGCCGCGGCGAGCGGCAGCGTGCGGGTCGCCCACAGCGCCATCGTGACCAGCAGCAGGCTGTAGAGCGCGACGGGCACCCGCAGCCCGGCCTCCAGGTCGGGCCACAGCAGCACGACCGTGCCGAGCCAGGCCGCCCCGTAACCGGCGGCCAGCCCGCGGGTGCGGGCACCGGCGGGCGTGCCGTGCCGCGAGCACAGCACGAGGTAGCAGACGTGCCCGGCGGCGAAGGACGCTATCCCGAGCAGGAACGGCACGTCGCCGCCGGCCTGCAGGAGCGTGTCGCCCCCGCAGCCGAACAGCAGCGCCCCGGCCAGCAGCCGGGGCCCGCCGCGCACGAGGACCCACGCCGCGAGCAGGGGCATCAGGGCGGGCTTGGTGACGAGCGCGACGGAGGAGCCTGCCAGCAGGGCACCGAGATGTGCGAGGGCGACGGCGCCGAACGCGGCGGGGAGCAGACGGGCGGCCCTCACGCCGCGTGCTCGTGCGCGGGAACGGCCTCGGCGGCATTCTCGGCGGCTTTCTCGGCGGCCGGGGCGGTCCCGTCCTCCCGGGGCGCGTCCCCCCGGGGCGCCGGCTGCCAGCCAGGCCCCCCGAACACCCTCCCCAGTCGCTCCCGCCAGTCGCGCGCCGCGCGCAGGTCGCGGGCGATGGCGGCGTACTCGTGGGTGGCGACGCGCAGCGGGTTGTACGTGTCGATGTTCTTGGTCAGACCGTAGACGGGCCGTTCGCCCTCGGGGACGAAGGACCCGAACATGCGGTCCCAGACGATGAGGATCCCGCCGAAGTTGCGGTCCAGGTAGCCGCCCTGCGAGGCGTGGTGGACCCGGTGGTGGGAGGCCGTGTTCAGGACGTACTCGAAGGGCCGGGGCAGCTTGCGCACCCGCTCGGTGTGCACCCAGAACTGATAGACGAGGTTGGCGGACGAGCAGAAGGCCAGCGCGGCCGGATGCACGCCGACGGCGATCATCGGCAGGTAGAAGGGCCACACGGTCAGCGTGGTCCAGGGCTGGCGCAGCGCGGTGGTGAGGTTGAACTTCCGGCTGGAGTGGTGCACCACGTGGCAGGCCCACAGGATCCGCACGACGTGGTGCCCGCGGTGCGACCAGTAGTAGAAGAAGTCCTGCACGAGCAGCATCAGCGGGAGCGTCCACCACAGCACGGGCACGCGCAGCGGCGTGAGCTCGTAGAGGGCGGTGTAGACGGCGACGATCGGAATCTTCCACAGCGCGTCGAAGACGAGACTGCCGGCGCCCATTCCGATACTGGTCGCCGCGTCCTTGACCTCGTAGCCCGCATCGCCCGTCTCCTCGGCGGGATGCAGCCGGTAGCTCACCAGTTCCAGCACGGTGAGCAGGAGGAAGGCGGGTATGGACCACAGCACGACATCGGGAAGGTGCGGCATGGGCGCACGATAGGCACGTCACCAGCCGTGCCGCTAGGGGTAGTTACCCATCGGTATCGAATTGTGTTACCGAAGGTTCGCCCCATGAACGGAAGTCCGTCAATAACGCGGGCGCCTTCTCACCCGGGCATCTCGCGACGCGGCCGGGGCGGGCCCGGACGCTCCCCCGCCCGGCATCGCCGCGCCGCCCGCCCGCCTCACTGTCAGTACGCCCCCGTATTCTCTGTGACCATGCTCGAAGACCAGACCAGCGCCGACGCCCAGACGCCGTGGCCGGCCGCGTACCCCGAGGGGTACGCGGTCGTCGACGTGGAGACGACCGGGCTGGCGAGAGACGACCGGATAGTGTCGGCGGCGGTCTATCAGCTGGACGCCCGGGGGCGGGTCGAGGACCACTGGTACACGCTGGTCAATCCCGAGCGGGATCCCGGGCCCGTGTGGATCCACGGTCTGACGAGCTCGGTCCTGTCGACCGCGCCGCTGTTCGCCGAGATCGCGGACGAGTTCGCCAAGCGTCTCGAAGGCCGTGTCCTCGTGGCGCACAACGCCGCCTTCGACTGGTCGATGATCGCTCGTGAGTACGCCCGCGCGCGGGCGACCGCGCCGGTGCGGCAGCGGCTGTGCACGATCGCGCTCTCCAAGGAGCTGCAGCTGCCGCTGCCCAACCACAAGCTGGAGTCGCTCGCGGCGCACTACGGCGTGGTGCAGCAGCGCGCCCACCACGCGCTCGACGACGCCCGCGTGCTGGCCGAGGCGTTCCGGCCGAGCCTGCACCTGGCGGCCGGGGCCGATCTGCGGCTGCCGCTGCTGGCCTGCCAGCCCCTCACGGAGTGGTCCGACAGCCCGGCAAGCCCCCGCACTTCTGGATATATCGGGCATCAGCGTTCCTACGGTTCGTCCAACAGCTGGCGGCCCAGCCGTAAGCGCCCCGCCTGCCCGTACCCCAACCCCGGGCGGTACAAAGAGGGCGAACAGCTCATTCAGGGCATGCGGGTGGCGTTCTCGGGCGACACCTCCATCGACCGCGAGCTGCTGGAGGACCGCGCCATCGAGGCGGGGCTGCACATCGCCACCAGCGTCTCCCGCCTGACCAGCGTGCTGGTGACCAATGACCCCGGCTCCCCCACGACCAAGACCACCAAGGCCCGCACCTTCGGCACTCCGGTGATCGACGAGGCGGTCTTCGTCCAGCTGCTCTCGCACGTGGTCCCGGCACCGGGCGGCACGCAGGGCTGACGGCGGGGCACCCGATGGCTCCGGGGTAAACCGGGCCAGGTACCGTCAAATGCGTGTACCGCTTCCTGTTGTCCCGGCAGTGGGTGATCCTCACCCTCGTGGGGCTCGTCCTCATCCCGGTGATGATCAAACTGGGCTTCTGGCAGTTCCACCGCCACGAGCACCGGGTCGCGCGCAACGACTTCGTCGCCCGCAGCCTCGGCGCCGACCCCGTGCCGGTCACCGAGCTGTCCGGGCCCGGCAAGGACGTCTCCGCCGACGTCTGGCGCCGGGTCACCGCCCGCGGCACCTTCGACACCAAGGACGAGGTCGTCGTCCGGCTGCGGACCGACGCCGACGGCAAGTCCGGCTACATGGTCCTCACCCCCCTCCTGCTGGCCGACGGGCGGGCCGTGCTCGTCAACCGCGGCTGGATCCCCTCCACCGGCGATCTGACGAAGTTCCCCGAGGTGCCCGCCCCGCCCGCCGGCCAGGTCACCGTCACCGGCCGGCTGCGCGCCGACGAGACCGACTCCAGCGGCATCAAGGACACCCGGGGCCTGCCGCCCCGTCAGGTGATGCGCATCAACAGCGAGCGCCAGGCCGCCTCGATGCACCGTCCCGTCCTCGGCGGCTACATCGAGCTCACCGCCCCCGACCCCGGCGACAAGGGCCCCGAGCCGGTGGCCGCACCCGACCACGACAGCATCGGCCCGCACATGGCCTACGCCGTCCAGTGGTGGCTGTTCGCCGCCTTCGTGCCGGTCGGCTGGGTCGTCCTCGTCCGCCGCGAGCGCCGCGACCGCGCCGCGGCGACCGCGGACACCACCGGCGCGCGACCCGCGGTCGCCCGTACAGCCGCCACCCCGGAGTAGCCGCCCCGCCCCGGGGGAAGACGCAGGTCGTGGCAGCACGCATCGAGGACTACGCGCTCATCGGCGACCTGCAGACCGCCGCCCTGGTCGGCCGCGACGGCTCGATCGACTGGCTCTGCCTGCCTCGCTTCGACTCGGCCGCCTGCTTCGCCGCCCTCCTGGGCGACGAGGACAACGGGCACTGGAGACTGGCCCCCGCCGGCACCGACCCCGGCACCCCGTGCACCCGCCGCGCCTACCTCGAGGACTCCCTCGCCCTCGAAACCGTCTGGGAGACGCCGACGGGCACCGTCAAGGTCACCGACTTCATGCCGCAGCGCGACCGCGCCCCCGACGTCGTCCGCATCGTCGAGGGCGTCTCCGGCAGCGTCGAGATGCTCGGCGTCCTCCGCCTGCGCTTCGACTACGGCAGCATCGTGCCGTGGATACGGCGCACCGACGGCCACCGCGTCGCCGTCGCCGGCCCCGACTCCGCCTGGCTGCGCAGCGAGCCCCCCGTCAAGACCTGCGGCCAAGACTTCAGCACCCGCTCCGAGTTCACTGTCTCCGCCGGTGACAACGTCGCCTTCGTCCTCACCTGGCACCCCTCCCACCAGCCGCGCCCCGCCCTCGTGGACCCCCACGAATCCCTGCGCCACAGTCTGGAGGACTGGCGCGAGTGGGCGGCCCGCTGCTCCTACCGCGGTCCCCACCGCGAAGCCGTCGTCCGTTCGCTGATCACCCTCAAGGCGCTCACCTACGCCCCCACCGGAGGCATCGCCGCCGCGGCGACCACCTCCCTCCCCGAGGAGATCGGCGGCGTCCGTAACTGGGACTACCGTTACTGCTGGCTGCGCGACTCCACCCTCACCCTCGGCGCCCTGCTCTCCGCGGGCTACGCCGACGAGGCGGCCGCCTGGCGCTCCTGGCTCCTGCGCGCCGCCGCCGGCGACCCGGCCGACCTGCAGGTGATGTACGGCCTCGCCGGCGAGCGCCGGCTCCCCGAGACCGAGCTGCCCTGGCTCCCCGGCTACGAGGGCTCCGCCCCCGTCCGCATCGGCAACGGTGCCGTCAGGCAGCTCCAGCTCGACGTCTACGGCGAAGTCATGGACTCCCTCCACCTCGCCCGCCGCTGGGGCCTGCCGGCCAAACCCCACGAGTGGAAGCTCCAGCGCTCCCTCATGACGTACCTCGAAGAACACTGGCGGGAACCCGACGAGGGCCTCTGGGAGATCCGCAGCCCCCGCCGCCACTTCGTCCACTCCAAGGTCATGGCCTGGGTGGCCGCCGACCGCGCCGTCCGCGCCCTCGAAGCCGACCCCGACCTGCCCGGCGACCTCGACGGCTGGCGCGCCATGCGCGACGAGGTCCACCGCGAGGTCTGCGAGAAGGGCTACGACGCCGAGCGCGGCACCTTCACCCAGTCCTACGGCTCCCGCGAGCTCGACGCCGCCGCGCTCCTCATCCCCCGCACGGGCTTCCTCCCGCCCGACGACCCCCGCGTGACCGGCACGGTCGACGCGATCCGCCGCGAGCTCGCCCACGACGGCCTGCTCCGCCGCTACAGCTGCGACGGAAAGACCATGGACGGCCTCCCCGGCAACGAGGGCGCCTTCCTGGCCTGCTCCTTCTGGCTGGCCCAGGCCCTGCACGCGACCGGCCGCACCGAGGAGGCCCACGCCCTCTTCGAGCGCCTCCTCTCCCTCCGCAACGACGTCGGGCTCCTCGCCGAGGAGTACGACCCCGAGGCAGGGCGGCATCTCGGCAATTACCCCCAGGCTTTCAGCCACATCGGCCTGGTCAACACCGCCCTGTCGCTCTTCCCTCAGCAAGACTGACCGCATGGATCTGGGGCTGAAGGACCGCACGTACGTCATCACCGGAGCGACCAGAGGCCTGGGCTACGCCACGGCGCGAGAACTCGTCGCCGACGGCGCAAAGGTCGTGGTCACCGGCCGTACGGAGGAATCGGCGACGGCCGCGGCAAAAGCGCTGGGCCCGCACGCCTACGGCATGGCCGCCGACAACGCCGACCCCGCCACGCCGGACCGCCTGATCCAGGCGGCCGGGAACCGCTTCGGCGGCCTGGACGGCATCCTCATCAGCGTGGGTGGCCCGCCCGCGGGCACCACGGCGGACGTCGGCGACGACCAGTGGCAGAGGGCGTTCGACACGATCTTCCTCGGAGCGATCCGCCTGGCCCGCACAGCGGCGACGGCCCTGGGGCCGGGCGGCGTGATCGCCTTCGTCCTCTCGGCCTCCGTCCACGAACCGATCCCGGGCCTCGCCATCTCCAACGCCCTGCGACCGGGCCTGGCGGGCTTCGCGAACTCCCTCTCCCGGGAGCTGGGGCCGAAGGGCATCCGCGTCATCGGTCTCCTGCCCTCCCACCTGGACACCGCCCGGGTGAAGGAGCTCGACGCCCTCTCGGACGACCCGGAGCAGACCCGACGCCGAAAGAGCGCGCAGATCCCCCTGGGCCGCTACGGGTCCCCGGCCGAATTCGGCAAAACAGCAGCTTTCCTGCTCTCCCCGGCGGCGTCGTACCTCACCGGCATCATGCTCCCGGTGGACGGCGGAACACGGCACGGCTTCTAAGAACAGGAGCCGAGAGAACCGGAACCGGAGAACGAACGGGAGGGGCCGGGGCCGCAGGGGCAGGGGTCCGGGACGCTGACGTGTATTTGCGGGCCCGACGAGGCGGAGGGCACCGACACGGCTCCGGGCACGGGCCCGTAAATATACGGCCCCGGACCCCTGCCCCGG
>NZ_JBPQTS010000200.1:0-10756 GCF_051386455.1 Streptomyces sp. URMC 124 | reverse complement strand
GTGCGGGGGGCGGGTGGGGCGGGGACGCGGTCAGCGCACGGCGCTGCTCACCTCCTCCGGCGCCGCGGGGAGACCCCGGTCGTTCTGCAGGGACCACAGCTCCCGGAAGAGGCCGGGGGCCTCGACCAGTTCGGCGAAGGTGCCCAGCTGGATGATCCGGCCGTGGTCGAGGACGACGATGCGGTCGGCGACCGCGACGTTGGCCAGGCGGTGGGTGACGAGGACGACGGCCCGTTCCTGGGCGACCTTGCGCAGTCCGGAGAAGATGCGGTGCTCCGCCCGGGCGTCCAGGGCGCTCGTGGGCTCGTCCATGACGAGCAGGCCCGCCGGGCGGTAGAAGGCCCGCGCGATGGCGATGCGCTGCCACTGGCCGCCGGAGAGCTCCACCCCGCCGTACCACTCGCGGGCGAGGAGGGTGTCGAGCCCGCTGCGGAGCTCCTTGACGACGTCGTCGGCGCCCGCGTGGGCGGCCGCCTGGAGGACGAGGCCGTCCCCCTCGTGCGCCTGTCCGAGGGTGATGTTGTCGCGGGCGGACATGGGCCAGTGGGCGAAGTCCTGCGGGACGACGGCGGTCTGCCGCCACATGGCCTGCGGGTCGAGTTCGGCGGAGTCGACGCCGTCCCAGGTGACCCTGCCCTCGGTGGGCAGGTACAGACCGGTCAGCAGCTTGCTGAGGGTGGTCTTGCCCGAACCGTTCTCCCCCACCAGGGCCAGGACCTCGCCGCGCCGCACTTCGAGGCTGACCTCGTGCAGCGCGGGACGGTCGGAGCCGGGGTAGCAGAAGGTGAGGGACTCGGCGCGGACGGCCGCGGGGGAAGCGGGGACCCGGGTGCCGCGCTGCATGCGGTGCCCGCCGGCCTCGTCGATGAACTCGGCCCAGTCGTCGAGGTAGAGGCCGGTGCGGAAGAGGCGGGCGCCGTAGGAGACCATGCCCCTCAGGGACGAGCCGACCGACCGCAGGGCGAAGACCGCCGTGCCGGCCGAGGCGAGCGACATGTGCCCGGTGCCCAGCAGGAGGGCGAGCGCGGCCCACACCAGTCCGGAGGCGAGGCCGCCGGCCACGGCGCCCGCGAGCGCGTACCGCGCGCCCCGGTGGACCGCCTTGTCGGTGGTGGTGTGGATGCGGTTGCTGATCGAGCGGTAGCGGCCCAGGAGGAACTCGGCCATGGTGCCCGAGCGCAGCTGGTCGGCGAAGAGCTTGTCGGTGACGTGCCACCGCAGGTGGTTGAGCACGCGGCGGTCGCCGCTCAGGGCGCGGGAGGTCTGGTAGTGGACCCGCGCCCCCTTCACGCTCGCGATGCCCTGCGGGAGGGTGGCCAGCAGGAGCAGCGGCAGCAGGACCGGGTGCAGGAGCGTCACCACGCCGGCCGCGGCGATCAGCGACGCGAGGCAGGCCATGAGGTCCTGGGATTCGGTGAGCAGGTCCTGGGCGACGTCCGCGCCGCGGTCGGCGGCTTCGCGCTTGTCGTTGAAGCCGGGGTGGTCGTAGGCGGCGAGTTCCGCGTTGATGGCCGCGTCGAGCATCTGGAGCTCGGCCTCGCGGGAGATCCGGGGGGCCAGGCGGCTGGAGATGTTGCTGACGGCGATGGCGAGCAGGGCCCGGGTGCCGGCCGCCCCGGCGAGGAGGGCGAGCGAGGGCAGCGCGTCCACGAGCCGGTCCTCGATGTGGCCGGAGGTGATCAGCGCCGTGATCGTGCGGCTGGTGGCCAGCAGGCCGAAGGCCTCGAACGCGCCGGACAGCACCTGGCAGACGAGGAGCGTCAGGACGGCTCGTCTGTCCACGCGCCAGGCGAGGTTCAGCGCCTTGCGGACGAGCTGGGGCAGGCGCCGGCTCATGGCGCGGGCGGTGAGCGGGCTCTTCTCGAAGGCGGTCAGGGTCGGGGAGCGGAAGCGTAATTCCTCATGTGCCTCTGTGGTCTTGTGTACCTCTGTGGTCTCGGCGGGCAACGTGATTCCCCTTGGTTGCGGGTGTCGACGGTCCGGTTCCGATGGTGAGCGCCTGCACGATGCCGTATGGCGGAGGCGAGTTACGACCGAACGCCCTTAATCCACTCGAAGGTGGGCCTTTTGGCTGACCTCTTCGGAGTCGCCCTCTTCGCGTTTTGACGCGCCCCTGTCAACCAACAGGGCTGCGTGTCACCCTGCCTCCACGCACCACGCACCCGAACCAGGCACCCGCACCACGCACCTCCCGGTACGTGCCGTATCCGCGCCGCAGAAGGAGTACGCGTGAGACGATCCCGCCGATCCCGCCGTACGACCGCAGGTGTGCTGCTGGCAGCCTGCGCCCTGGTCACCGCAGGCACACAGGCCGCGACGGCCGACGGAGCACCGGGCGGCACACCCGCCCCGGCGGTGCACACCGCCGCGGCCTCGCCCGGCGCACAGAAGGCCGTCGCCGCCTACTGGACGCCCGAGCGGATGCGCGCGGCCGTCCCGCTCGACCTGCCCGCCGTCGAGCCCGGCGCGCTCCCGGCACCGAAGGCCCGGGGCGAGACGCTCACCGTCGCCGCCACCGCCCCGTCCGCCGGACCCCTCGCCTCCTTCCCGCAGCCGGGCGGGCCGTGGACCGGCGGCGGTGCGGTGGCCAAGACCTCGGGCCGGGTGTTCTTCACCATGCAGGGCCGCAACGCCTCCTGCTCGGCCGACGCCGTCACCAGCCGCAACGCCAGCACCGTGATCACGGCCGGGCACTGCGTCAAGTACCAAGGCAACTGGCACACCAACTGGACGTTCGCCCCCGGCTACTCCGACGGCCAGACGCCCTACGGCACCTGGGCGGCGACCAAGACGCTGTCCACGCCGCAGTGGACGGCCAGTGAGGACATGAACTACGACATCGGCGCCGCGGTCGTGGCCCCGCTGGGCGGCAAGCGCCTCGCGGACACCGTCGGGGCGCAGGGCCTGCAGTTCAACGGCGCCTACAACAAGCCCATGTACGCCTTCGGCTTCCCCGCGGCCGCCCCGTACGACGGCAAGAGGCTCATCCACTGCAGCGGGAACTCCACCAAGGACTTCCTCCTGACCAAGGACCACGGGCTGAGCTGCAACATGACGGGCGGCTCCAGCGGCGGCCCGTGGTTCGCGTCGTTCGACGAGGCGACCGGCACCGGCCTGCAGGCGTCGGTGAACAGCTTCGGGTACACGTTCCTGCCGAACAGGATGTTCGGCCCGTACTTCGGCGACGAGGCCAAGGCCCTCTACGAGCAGGCCCAGACGAGTTGAGGAACGTGAGCGAGCCGAGGAACGCGAAGGGCCCCCGCCTTCCGGCGGGGGCCCTTCGTCTCACGTGCGCCACCAGGGACTCGAACCCCGGACCTGCTGATTAAGAGTCAGCCGCTCTAACCAACTGAGCTAGCGGCGCGAAATGAATACTACCGTACGAATGACGGTGTATCGGCCCGGGCTCCGTGGTCGCTCCTGCCGTGGTCGGTCACCGGGACGGCGAGCAGCGCCAAGCCCAGGCATGCGGCCACCAGGCCCTGGATCACGACGGTGATGAAGGCCCGTGCGAAGGCGAGGCCGGCGGCCGCGACGACGGCGAACCCGGCGAGGACGCCGAAGCACGTCAGCAACTCTCCGGTGGTGTCCGGCGGCGGGGGCGCGTCCTGCCGGCCGCCGTAGTCGGCGTCGTAGGCCCAGCCCTCGATGCCCACGACGTAGAAGCAGCCGACGGCCACGACGACCTCCAGCGCCAGCAGGCCGAGGGCGATCAGCAGATCCGCGTACCAGGGGATGCCGGCGCGTCCGCCGGCCCGGGGCGGGGGCGGGACCACGGCAGGGGGTGCCACAGGAAGGGGTGCCATGGCCTCAGTGTTTCCCCCGGACCGCGGTGGCGGGATGAGTACGCGTACTCATGCCCCCTCGCACTCAGCTCCCGCTCACGCCCGTGCCCGCTCCCGCGACACTGATCATGCGACGCCGCCGAGGGTCTCGAGCGTCACCCGGACGAGCCCCTGATCGATGTCGGCGATCTCCTCGAAGGCGGCCCGCGACAGGTCGATGCAGCGGTTCCTGTCCCTCGGACCGCGATCGTTGATCCTCACCATGACGGCGTCGCCGGTCTCCACGTTGGTGACCTGCACCCGGGTGCCGAACCGCAGATCCCTGCTGGCGGCGGTCAACGCCTCGGGGTCGAACGGCTCGCCGCTCGCGGTGGGCAAGCCGTCGAGCATCTCCTCCGGCGCGCCGTACCAGGATGCGGTGCACGGCCGCGCGTCGCGGACGTCGGCGCGGGCCGGGAAGGGGGCGACGCAGACCAGGACCGTCGCCAGCGCCACCGCGGCAGGGGCGTGGCCGGGCGTGCCGGGGTGAGCCATGGGGGTCCTCGATCTTCCGTTCCTCGGGTCTGGAAGATCGTGTCCGCCGGGGGCCCGTTCCAGTCCTCGGAACGGGACGGAGCAGCCGATCGGCGGCATGCGGCGTGGTCACACCGTGGTCGTCACCCCCGCGTTCGTGAGGATCTCGCGCACCGGCAGCGCCGTGCTCGCGGCGGCGGTCAGGCCCGAGGCCGCCAGATGGGCGTCCACGATCCGCAGGCCGACTCCGTAGCCCGCGAAGTCCGGCAGGCCGACGGTTTCCTGGCCCATGAGCCGCGCGGTGGCGTCGCCCAGGACGTACGCGGTCAGGTTCTGCATCCCCGCGACGTCGATGTCGTCCGTGATCTTCGCGTAGGCGCTGTCCAGCGCGGCGCCGGTCACGGCCCGGGACCACGGGCCCATGGCCTGTTCGCCGGCCAGCTCGCGTACGAAGGCTTCGGCCAGTCCTTCGGCGACGACGTGTTCGCCGACCGTGACGGTCATCGGGTTCCAGGCGACGTTCGCGTAGCGCACGTTGTGGTGGAGTTCGTGCGCGGCGCCGTAGCCGATCTTCTCCAGGCTCGTGTCGGTGGGCCACATGATCAGCTCGATCGCACCGGGGATCCCGCCTATTCCGAAGTAGCCGGCGCTGCGGGTCATGAGCTGCTCGTCGTCGGGGTTGCCGAGGACCAGGACGACGTGCACGGTCTCGGCGTGCCGGATGCCCGGTGCGGCACTGCCGATCCGCTCCCACGCGGCGGCGAGGGTGTCCTCGATGCGCTTCCAGACGCCCGCGTCCTGCATCCGGCGCACGGCGGGCAGATAGCGCGGGTCGTCGCGGTCGAACCGGAAGCCACTGCTCTGACGGTGCATCTCGACCAGGTCGACGTCGCCCATCACGGGTCCCAGCACGCCCTGGAGCGGCCTGAGCATCTCTCGCAGCGCCTCCGGCCTCTCCTCCAGCGGTCGCCGGAGGAGGTCGAGCATGGCGGAGGCGGTGTCGTGAACAACGATCTTCATGACTCGGGACCGTAGGCCCTCCTGTTACAGGAGGGTCAAGCAGCCGAGGGTCGAGCGCCGCGGCTATGGAGCCGTACACACCGCATACGCGGTCACGCTCTGGTTGAACCCGCTCGTGTTCCTGGCACTCACGAACCAGGTCGCGCCGGAAGGGAACGACGAGGTCACGTATGTCTCCCCGCCGCTCGTGCTCACTCCTCCCCCGGAGATCACCGTGCCTTGAGGACATGTCACGTTGGCGTCCCTCTCCTGCCCTGCGGGGATGTTCACTGCGAGACTGGAGCGCTGGAGATGTTCGGCCATCGGCGCCGCAGCGCGCTTCCCGGCGGTCTTGTCCACCTCGCTGCTGCCCTGCGCGACCGTGACACCTGCCCCGGCTGCGAGGACGACGAAACACACCAGAGCAGCGATCCGGATACGCCTCATGCCAACCCCTTGAGTCGCGATTGTCGGACTTCCTGCATGCCCAGCCGATCCGCGGCAACGCGCGACCGCCTCCTTTCAGGTGAGGAAGAAACGATCTTCCGCTCCGCGCGGACGAGCCGGGGTGGGGCGGGGCCCGGCGAGCCGTTGGCCGAACGTGACGCGGATCAGCCCCGGGGAGCCGGCGGCCGCAGAAAGCGGCGCAGCTTCTGCAACGGCCACGTGTTGATGACGTCGTCCTTCGTCAGCCAGCCCCGTTGGGCCGTGCCCACACCGAAGCGCAGGTACGGCAGGTGGGTCACCGAGTGGGCGTCGGTGTTCACGGCGAACTTCACGCCGTAGCGCTTGGCGCGCAGGATGTCCTCGTCGCACAGGTCGAGCCGTTCGGGGTGGGAGTTGATCTCCAGGGCGGTGCCGGTGCGGGCGCAGGCTGCGAAGACGGCGTCGAAGTCGGCGTCGATTCCCCGCCGTTTGCCGATCAGCCGCGTCGTGGGGTGTCCGATGATGCTGACGTGCGGGTTCTCGCAGGCGCGCACGAGTCGGCGGGTCAGCTCCTCGCGGGTCTGGTTGAAGTGCGAGTGGACCGAGGCCACGCACAGGTCGAAGCCCGCGAGGAAGTCGTCCGGCCAGTCCAGCTCTCCCTCGGGGCCGATGTTGAGTTCGGTGCCGTGCAGCAGGCGCATTCTGCGGTGCTTGCCGTCCAGGGCCCGGACCCGCTCCCGCTGGGCGAGGATCTTGGCGTCCGTCATGCGCTGCATGTACAGGTTCGGGGCGTGGTCCGTGACGGCGTAGTAGGAGTACCCGCGGGCGGCCGCCGCGGTCACCATGTCCTCCAGCGTCGCCACGCCGTCCGTGAGGTCGGTGTGGGTGTGCAGGTCGCCGCGGACGTCGTCCTCGGTGACCAGGTCCGGCAGTTCGTCGCGCAGGCCGGCGGCGATCTCGCCGCGGTCTTCGCGCAGGGCCGGGGGGATCCAGGGCAGGCCGAGCCGTGCGTAGACCTCCTCCTCGGTCTCCGAGACGATCTTCTTGCCGCTCTTGGCGTGGAAGAGGCCGTACTCGGACAGCTTGTACTTGTGGCGGACGGCGATCTCGCGGACGCGGATGTTGTGCGCCTTGGAGCCGGTGAAGTACAGCAGTCCCGCTCCCCAGGCGTCCGCCGGCAGGACGCGGAGGTCGACCTGCAGGCCCTTCGTCGTACGGATCGAGGTCTTCTTCTCGCCGTGCGCGATGACCTCGGCGGTGATCGGCAGCTCGGTGACGGCCTCCATGAGGGGGGCCGACCGGGCGGCTGCGACGAGGATGTCGATGTCCCCGATGGTCTCGCGCATGCGCCGCAGGGACCCGGCGTACGTGCAGCGCTCGCATCCGCCGACCCCGGAGAGGTCGGCGACGATCTGTTCGGCGACGTCCATGGCGGCGTTCAGCAGGATGCGGTCGCCGGCCTGCTGCATCAGGGAGATGCCGTGCAGGATGTTCTCCTCGGTCTTGGCGCCGAAGCCCTTGAGGTCGCGCAGCTTCTTGTCGTGGATGGCGTCGAGGAGCTCGTCGACGGAGGAGACGTGGAGCTCCTCGTAGAGCAGCATGGCCTTCTTCGGGCCGAGCATGGGGATGCCGATGAGCTCGCGCACTCCGGCGGGGATGACCGCCCTGGCCTCCTCGACCATGGAGAGCCGGCCGGTCCGCAGGTATTCGAGGACCTTCTCCGCGATCGACTTGCCGACGTTGGGGATGTCGAGCAGCCCTTTGAGGTCGAGGCGGGAGACGTCGGCGTGGTGGCCGCCGATCGCGCGGGCGGCCTTCTCGTAGGCGCGCGCCTTGTAGGCGTCGCCGCCGGTGATGGTGACGAGGTCGGCGTACTCCTGCAGCAGCGCCTCGACCTCTTCGTTGGGCCGCGCCATGGGTCTGCTGTTCCCCCTCGCCACAGATGCCACACATTCCCCTTTAAAACTCACTATTCCTACAATGAGACCGGTGGGACTCCGCGCGTGGGCGAGGAGGTGGTTGAACCGTGAAGCTCGCACTCGCCGGTGACACCATGCTGGGCCGCGGGGTCGCCCGGCGGCTCGCCACGGACCCGCCGGAGAGCCTGTTCGCCGACGAGGTGGTGGCCGCGGCGCACGAGGCCGACCTCTTCGTCCTCAACCTCGAGTGCGCGGTCTCCGCACGCGGCGAGCGCCGGCGGGACCCCTTCAAGCCCTTCTTCTTCCGGGCGCCGCCCGTGGCGACGCAGACCCTGCGCCACCTCGGCGTCGACTGTGTGAACCTGGCCAACAACCACGCGCTGGACTACGGCCCCGACGCCCTCCTCGACACCTTCCGCCATCTGGCCGACGCCGGGATCGCCTGGGCGGGGGCGGGCCCCGACGAGGAGGCGGCGCGGCGGCCGGCCGTCCTGGAGCGCCGCCGCCTGCGGCTGGGCGTCGTCGGGGTCACCGACCACCCGCAGGACTTCGCAGCGGGCCCCGGCCGGCCGGGAGTCGCCTACGCGCCCCTGGACACCGGCGCCCCGGCCTGGCTGCTGGGCACGGTCGGGGCCCTCGGCGCGGACACGGACATCACCCTCGTCACGCCGCACTGGGGCCCGAACATGACCCCGGGCCCGGCCGGCTACATCCGCCGGGCCGCGCAGCAGTTCCTCGCCGCCGGCGCCACTCTCGTCGCCGGGCACTCCGCGCACGTCTTCCACGGCGTCCAGGACCGCGTGCTCTACGACCTCGGGGACTTCGTCGACGACTACGCGACGGACGAGGAACTGCGCAACGACCTCGGCCTGCTCTTCCTCGTCTCGTTCGACGGCACCCGCCCCGCACGCGTGGAAGGGGTGCCGCTCGCGCTCGACTTCTGCCGCACCCGGCTCGCCGACGAGGCGGAGAGCCGCTGGATCACCCGCAGGTTCCGACGGGCCTGCGCGGCCTTCGGAACGGAGGTCGCGCAGGAGAACGGCCGGTTGGTGGTGGAGTGGCCCTGACCGGCCCCGCCGGGCTCTCACCGGCCCGGACCGGCCCGGCGGGGCCCGGACCGGCCTGACTGCCTGCTTCCGTACCGGTCGAAGCCCTACCATCGGGCACACCTTCGCTCCGCCGCGCAGGAGGTCCGGATGGCCGAGTCCCCGCCCATGACCGCGCACGTCTACTTCGACGCCGACACCGGCGAGGAGGAGCGCAAGTCGCTCACCGACGGCCTGACGGGCCTGGGCGTCGAGACGTACAGCGCGACGCTGGGCGCCCTCCGGGGCGAGACGCTCACCTGGCTCGTGCTCGTCGTGCTGCCGCTGAGCGGCTTCCTGCAGAACGTCGGGCAACTCCTCGCCCAGGACGCCTGCACCGCTCTCAAGCGGATCCTCGGGGGTGCGCTGCGGCGCTCCCCGGGCGGGCCGCCCGCGCCGCCCCGCCCGCTCCTGCTGGAGGACGCGCTCTCGGCCACCCGGATCCTCGTCGAGGCGGACCTGCCCGTCGCCGCCTACCGCCAACTCCTCGAAATGGACCTCCGGGCCTGCCCGGGCCGGACCCTCTCCTACGACCGGGAGCACGACCGCTGGAGCGGTTCCGCCGACGGGCAGGGGTAAGGGCCGCCCGGGGCGTCACGTAGGTTGACCCGGTGATTCCGAGTGACGAGCAGCGGCTGATCGCCGAGCGGTACCTTCTGACCGACCTGATGGGACGCGGCGGCATGGGCGCCGTCTGGCGCGCGACCGACCAGTTGTTGCAGCGCACCGTCGCGGTCAAGGAGCTCTACCTCGAGGGCGAGGGCGACGGCCACCGGCGGGCGCTGCGAGAAGCGCGCACCATCGCCCGCGTCTCCCACCCCAACGTGGTCGACATCTACGACCTGGTCGCGTACGAGGACCGGCTGTGGATCGTCATGGAGCTCGTGAACGGCCCGTCGCTCGCCGATCACCTCGCCTCGGCCGGCCCGCTGTCCCCGGCCAGGACGGCCGAGGTCGGTCTGCAGCTGCTCGCCGCCCTGGGGGCGGTGCACGCGGCCGGCGCCCTGCACCGTGACGTGAAACCCGCGAACGTGCTGCTGCGCGGCGACGGCAGTGTCGCGCTGACCGACTTCGGCATCGCCTCCCTGGCGGACGGCGAGTCCCTGACCGGCACGGGCGAGGTGATGGGATCCCTCGACTTCATCGCCCCCGAGCGGCTGCACAACCGGCCGGCGGGCCCGCCCAGCGACCTGTTCTCACTGGGCGTCACGCTGTGCGTCCTGGTCTCCGGCCGCTCCCCGTTCGCGCGGCCGGCACCGGCCGCCGTACTGCACGCCGTCGCCCACGAGGAGCCCGACATATCGGGCTGCTCGGGCCCGCTGCGTACGCTCATCGAGGACCTCCTGCACAAGGAGCCGAGCAAGCGCCCCTCCGTGGACGCCGCGGCGGGCGCCCTGCGGTCGGTGTGCACCCTTGGAGCGGCGACCCGCCGGGAGACCCTGCGGGCGCACACCCTCCCCCCGCGCCGCCGACGGCCTCGCCGTATGCGCCGCGTGGTGGTACCGCTGGTCGTCCTGCTGCTCGCGGCCGGTGCGGCCACCGCGTTCCTGATGACGGGCCCGATGAAGAAGCGTGCAGCGACGACGGCAACGGCGCCCGAACGGCCGCCCATGCCCCCCGACGAGGTGCTGCAGGCGCCGGACGACCGCAACCAGTACTGGGTGTTCTCGGAAGACCAGTCCGTACTGGTCAAGGTCGCTGACGGCGGCCACGCCGGCAGCCGCGTCCTCGGGCCGCGCCCGCTGGCCGACTGGGCGGGCCTGGCGGGGTTCTCGCAGCGCATCGACGCGGTGATGCGGACGCCCGACAACCGCAACCAGTACTGGGTCTTCTCCGGAAACCAATACGCCCTCATCGAGCTCGCCGACGGAACCCGCTCCGACAAACAGATCACCGGACCCCGCCCACTGACCAACTGGACGAGCCTCGAAGGACTCACAGGAACCCCGCAACGCATCGACGCCGTCATGCAAACACCCGACAACCGCAACCAGTACTGGATCTTCTCCGGAAACCAATACGCCCTCAT
>NZ_JBPQTS010000199.1:0-11013 GCF_051386455.1 Streptomyces sp. URMC 124 | reverse complement strand
CCCCCCCCCCCCCCCCCCCCCCCCCCCCCCTTCTTCGCGCTTCCGGTGCCTGCGCGGACCTACCGGCGGTCAGCCGGCGAGGAGCCGCTTGACCTCGGCGGCGACGCGGCTGCCCTCGGCCCGGCCGGCGACCTTGGGGTTCACGACCTTCATGACGGCGCCCATGGCCTTCGGCCCCTCGGCACCGCCGGCCTTGGCCTCGGCCACGGCCTCGGCGACGATCGCGGCGAGCTCCTCGTCCGACAGCTGCTTCGGCAGGTAGGCGGCGAGCACCTCGCCCTCGGCGCGCTCGCGCTCGGCCTGCTCGGGGCGGCCGCCCTTGTCGAACGCGTCCGCGGCCTCCCGGCGCTTCTTCGCCTCACGGGTGATCACCTTCAGCACCTCGTCGTCGGAGAGCTCACGGGCGGACTTGCCCGCGGTCTCCTCGTAGGCGACGGCGGAGAGGGTGAGCCGGAGGGTGGAGGAGCGCAGCTCGTCACGCGCCTTGATGGCGGCGGTGAGGTCGTCGTGCAGCGTGGACTTGAGCGTGGTCATGCCGCAATCTTCGCATTCGGCGGCGGATGGCGCGCCGCATTAACGCTGCGGGGCGGCGGTCCGGGGCCCGTGCGGGCGCCGTCGGCCGCAACTCCCCCGGAGCGCCCGCGACATCGGCCCACAGCCCGGACCCTCACCCTCCGGAAGATATCCACAGGCCGTGACGGGGCGGTGCCAGCAGTCTGCGACCATGTACCCCATGCGCGCTCGATACGGAGTACCCCTGGGAATCGCGGCGGTCGGCGCAGCCGGCCTCGCCTACGCCGCAGGCTTCGAAGCCCGGTCCTTCCGACTGCGACGGGTGACAGTGCCCGTGCTGCCGGCCGGGATGCGGCCGCTGCGGGTGCTCCAGGTCTCCGACATCCACATGGTCTGCGGGCAGCGCAAGAAGCAGCGCTGGCTGCAGTCCCTCGCCGGGCTCCGCCCGGACTTCGTGATCAACACCGGTGACAACCTCTCCGACCCGGAGGGCGTGCCCGAGACGCTCGACGCCCTGGGCCCGCTGATGGAGTTCCCGGGCGCCTACGTCTTCGGCTCGAACGACTACTACGGCCCCAGGCTGCGCAACCCCGCCCGCTATCTGCTGGAGCGGGCGAGCGGCCGGCACGGCCTGAACGGCAACGCCCCGGTCGTCGACGCGATCCACAACCCCTGGGAGGAGCTGCGCGACGGCTTCGACTCGGCGGGCTGGGTCAACCTCACCAACACCCGCGGCGCCCTCAAGGTCGCCGGCTACGACCTCGCCCTCACCGGCCTCGACGACCCGCACATCAAGCGCGACCGGTACGCGGAGGTGACCGGCGGCCCCCGCGAGGACGCCGACTTCTCCCTGGCCGTCGTCCACGCCCCGTACCTGCGGGTGCTCGACGCCTTCACCGCCGACCGCTATCCGCTGATCCTCGCCGGGCACACGCACGGCGGCCAGCTGTGCATCCCCTTCTACGGGGCGCTGGTCACCAACTGCGACATCGACCCCGAGCGGGTCAAGGGCCTCTCCACCCACAAGGCCGGCGGCCACCGCTCCTACCTGCACGTTTCCGCAGGCTGTGGCACGAACCGCTACACCCCGGTCCGCTTCGCCTGCCCCCCCGAGGCCACTCTCCTCACCCTCGTCCCCCGGGACTGAGCCGCAGGCCCCGCGCCGCAGGCCCCTCGCCGCAGGCCGGGTCCGGGAAGGCTCGCGAAAGCCCACCCGTACGGTGGAGGGATGCTCGACCAGACCCCCTCCACCACCCGGAGCGACGCATCCGACACGGCGGACGCTCCCGGCCCCGAGGCCGCCCCGACCGGCCGCCGCCCCTTCGCGGCGGCCTTCCGCGCACTCGTGGCCCTGGCCGCATTCACCGGCATCGTCCTGGACACGATCGACTCGGACGACCTCGGCAGGCTCTTCAGCTACTTCACGATCCAGTCCAACATCCTGGTGGCGGTCACCTTCGCCTGGGCCGCCCACCGCGCCTGGACCGGTCGCCCCGCCCTCCCCGTGCGGATCACGGGCGCGGCGCTGCTCTACATCTCGATCACGGGCCTGGTCTTCCACTTCGTGCTCTCGAACGACTCCAGCGGCTTCGCCATGACCAGTGAGCGCACGCCCCTGGAATCGATCGCCAACCAGCTCCTCCACACCGTGACCCCGCTCGCGGCGGCCCTCGACTGGCTCCTGCTCACCGCGCCCGGCGCCTTCCTCCTGCGTCACGCCTGGCAGTGGCTGGTCTACCCCCTCCTCTACCTCCCCTTCGCCCTGATCCGCGGCGCCCTCCTGGATCCCGGCACCGACGGCCGCTACCCGTACCCCTTCCTGGACGCCGACCTCCACGGCTACGACGGCATCGCGGTCAACGCCGTCACCTTCGGCCTGGCCTTCTACGGCCTGGCCCTCACCCTGGTCCTCCTCGACCGCGTACGCCCCCACCTGCGCGGCTCCCGAAACCGGATTTCGCCTACGGGCTCCGGTCCGCTAAAGTAGAGCTCGTTGCGCCGGGACCTGCGAAAGCAGAGACCGGAGAGCATCGGGGTGTAGCGCAGCTTGGCAGCGCGCTTCGTTCGGGACGAAGAGGTCGTGGGTTCAAATCCCGCCACCCCGACAGAGAAACACCAGGTCAGGCCCAGTTCTCATGGAGAACTGGGCCTGACCTGTTTTTGCGTGTCCTCAGGGTGATCCGGGACACGTTTCCGGGCGTGGGACGGTTCGGTGTCGTGCGGGGTGCGTGGGTGGGGTGTCCTCTCCTGGGAGGGGACACCCCACCCGCGCGTATGCCCGGTCTCAGCTGCCCACGGTGGCGAGGGTGGCGGGGCGGGGCGGGGCGTTTACTGCTTCCGGGACTTCGGCTCCGGTCAGGGCCTGGATGACCGACCGGGCGACCTGGGTGCCGGCCTTCTCCTGGGCCTCGTGGGTGGAGGCGCCCAGGTGGGGGGTGGCCACCACGTTGTCCAGGGTGAGGAGGGGGGAGTCGGTGGGGGGCTCGGTCTCGAAGACGTCCAGGGCCGCGCCCGCGATGCGGCCGGCGCGGAGGGCGTCGGCCAGGGCGGCCTCGTCGATGATCCCGCCGCGGGCGACGTTGACGAAGTAGGCGGTGGGCTTGGCCTTCGCCAGCTCCTCCTTGCCGATGAGGCCGGTCGTCTCGGGCGTCTTGGGCAGGTGGACGGTGACGAAGTCGGCGCGGGCGAGGAGGTCGTCGAGGCCGGTGGTCTCGATGCCGAGCTCCGCGGCGCGCCCGGGGGCCACGTAGGGGTCGTAGGCGATGATCTCCATGCCGAACGCCGTCAGCCGCTCGGCGACCAGGGCGCCGATGCGGCCGAGGCCCACGATGCCGAGCACCTTCCCCGAGAGTTCGGTGCCGGTGAAGCGGTTGCGCTCCCAGGAGCCCTGCTTCAGGGAGTGGCCGGCCTGGGGGACGTTGCGGGCGGCCGCCAGGAGGAGGGCGCAGGTCAGTTCGGCGGCGCTGACGACGTTGGCGGTGGGCGTGTTGACCACGAGGACGCCGGCGCGGGTCGCCGCGTCGACGTCGACGTTGTCGAGGCCGACGCCCGCCCGGCCGATGACCTTGAGACGGGTGCCGGCTGCGATGACCTCGGCGTCGGCGCGGGTACCGCTGCGGACGAGGAGGGCGTCGGCGTCCCGGACGGCCGCCAGGAGGGCGGCGCGGTCCGTTCCGTCGCAGTGGCGGATCTCGACCCCTTCGCCCAGGGCGTCGACTGCTGCGGGTGAGAGCTGGTCGGCTATCAGCACAACGGGGTGGGTCATGAGCGTTCTTTCTGTCGGGTTGCAGCGGGTCGCGGGACTCACTGCCAGAGGACTGCGATGACTCCCGTCGTGAGGAACACGAGGGCGTGCACGGACAGCACTGTGCGCAGGACCCACCGGGTGTCCACGGGGCGGTCCGCGTCCGTGGCCTCGGAGGTCTGCACCACCGGGGTGGTGATCGTTCCGGTTGCTGTTCCCGAAGGCGACGAGGCCGGTGCGGACGTTCCGGCGGGCTCCGGCGCCTTGGCGGGCGCGGCCGGGCCCGGGGCGTTCTGCGCCAGCTGTGCGGCCAGGACGACGCGGGCGCTGGAGGCACCCGAGGCCAGGGCCGCGCTGACGTTCTGCACGGCGACGAGGTGCCCGGTGGAGTAGCCGAGGGCCTCGGCGGTGTTGGCCTGGCTGGCGGCGAACATCGCGTTGGCTCCGGTGTTGGAGCCGGCGAGGAAGCCGCCGACGGCGCCGATCCACGGGGCGAGCAGGAGGTAGGAGGAGCCGATCGAGGCGCAGGCCTCGGCGAGCTCCCGGCTCATGCCGGTCACGGTGAGCACGGTGCCCAGGGTGAGGAAGACGACGGTCGTCAGGGTCACCTGCCACCAGCGGCCGAGGGCGGCGACGGCGGCGGGGCCCAGGACGGGTTCCGTGGCGCCCAGCAGCTTCGGCGTGAGGACGGCGGTCACCAGCAGCCAGCCGCCGGGGCCGGCGACGACCGTCCACCAGCCCTCCTTGACGCCCGCGGTCTCCAGGGCCAGCCGGCTGACCAGGAGGCCGACGACGAGGAAGGCGTACGGGGAGAGTGTGCGGCCGATGGGCTCGCGCCCGGTCTCCGCGCCGTCCCGCTCCAGCAGCCGGGAGACCACCAGCAGGACGACCATGGTGACGAGTCCGCCGAGGACGCCGGCCAGCGGCACGCCGATGAAGGTGTTGACGGCCCAGACGGTGCCCCAGAGCGCCGCCACGGCCAGGAGCAGGTCGCCGGCCGAGGCCAGGGCCCGGCGGGCGCCGAGGGCGACGACCAGGGTCGCGGCGCCGCAGATGAGGAAGACGGGCGCGGACAGCAGGGCCGAGTCGATGCCCAGCTGCTGGAAGTCGACGTCGCCGAGTTCGGCGGCGACGAGGCTGCCCGGCGCCAGGGAGCCCCACGGCACGGTGACCAGTCCCAGGAGGCCGACGACGGCGGCCTTGGCCGGCGGCAGGCCCAGCTGGCGCAGGAGCGGGATGGCCACGATGACGCCGATGCCGAAGCCGGTGAGGGATTCGGCGAACGGCGTGACGCCGAGCATCACCAGCAGCACGGCCCGGCTGGGGGAACTGCAGGCGCTGCCTATCCAGTTGCCCATGCGGGACTGGGCGCCCGTGCGGGTCATCAGCTCGCTGAGCAGGATGCCTCCGAAGAGGATCGCGCCCAGTTCGACGGTGGTCGGCAGCATGTGCAGCTGGGCGTCGCCGAGGTCGCCCAGGGGGGTGCGGAACGAGGTGGCCGTGAGGACCAGTGCGGTCGCCAGGGCTGCCAGGCTTGCGTACAGGGCGCGCACGCCCAGGGCGAGGAGCCCCAGCGTGACGAGGATGGGGAGGGTTGCGAGAGCAGCGTTCACGTAGCCACCTTTGCAGATGCCATCTCTGCGGTCCTCGGGGGCAGTTCGGACAGGCGCTGCGCTGCTTCGAGCATGGCGGTGACACTGCGGTGGGCGTCCATCAGCGCCCGCGAGAAGCCGCCCGGCGAGGGCACGTAGTGGTTGTAGAAGGTGGTGCCCTCGGACAGCGGGCCGAGCACCCACATGCGCTCGTCCGGCTCGCCGTCGCGGCCGACCGGGTGCAGGCCGCGGGTGAGGTCGACGCCCCGGCTGCTGGTCACGGCCGGGCGGTGCCTGCGGATGATGCCGTTGCGGACGAGGTCCGCGAGCAGCCCGCTGCCCGTCCGCTCGACGTCGGGCTGGCCGGAGGTGGCGTGGACCAGCCAGTCGGCGGTGGCGGTGTACGGCGTGCCCAGGCGCGTGGAGGACAGCCGCCAGCGCTGCTCCGCGGCGTCCCAGGCCAGTTCGGGTTCGGGGCCGAACGGAACGGCGACGGCACCGGCCCGGAGCAGGGCGAGCAGTTCCTGATGGCGGTCGAGCTGCGGTCCGGTCACCGACCGGTTCAGGACGGCGGTGAAGGAACCGTAGAACTCCTCGTGGGACTTCACGTCGAGGCCGGCGAAGTCCACGGCCCGGCGGAGCAGTTCGCGCCGGTCGCGCAGCACCTCCAGAGCGGCCTTGAGCGGGCTGCCGGACAGGCCCAGTTCGGCCTGCTCCAGGTCCTCGGCGAGGCGCCCGGCGTACCAGTCCTGGTAGGCGGCGCTGTCGGGGAGTTCGCCCGTCTCGGGGAAGAGCAGGGCCTCCGGGTCGAGGAGGCCGAAGTCTCCCCGGTGC
The DNA here is from genome assembly GCF_051386455.1 of Streptomyces sp. URMC 124. Taxonomy (NCBI): domain Bacteria; kingdom Bacillati; phylum Actinomycetota; class Actinomycetes; order Kitasatosporales; family Streptomycetaceae; genus Streptomyces; species Streptomyces sp. URMC 124. The sequence continues at coordinate 4,830 of NZ_JBPQTS010000199.1, read as the reverse complement.
GCGTCGTCCAGCCGGTCCAGCTCGGTCTCCAGCCGTCCCGCCGCGAGGGCCTCGCGCAGGGTGGCGGCCGTACGCGTCTCCGCCTCGTCGCCGCCGAGCAGCCCGGCGGCACGCAGGTGGAACGCGATGCGCATCTCCGTGCGGACCAGCGGGAGCAGATCGCCGTGGAGGCTCATGCCCTCCTCCGGCGCGTCGGCCCGCAGGCGGTCGACGGCCTCGGGGGTGAGCACCAGCGACTCGTACAGCGGGCCCTGGCGGTTGGCCCGGGGGCGGGCGCGGAAGGGCAGTCCCGTGCGGGAGTACAGCAGGATGCGCGGCTCGGAGCCGCTGGGGACGTACTGCAGGGTCCCGTCGACGGTGGTGTAGCGGCCGCCGCGGCCGAGGGTGAGCGCGGCGAGGGCGTCCATGCCGGACAGGCCCGTGCCGGCGAGGGCGACGGTCTGGCCGGGCAGGATGTCCGCGAAGCGGCCCTTCGGCGGGTAGATGTCCCGGATCCTGCGGTGCTCCCCCGGTGACCGTTCCGGCGCGGGCGGGGCGGGCGGCGGGGTGTGGCCGGTGGTGAGGAAGACGAACGGGGCCGTCAGCACGGCGCCGTCGTCGAGGACGATGCGGCGGTTGCCGTCGGGCAGGACCGTCAGCTCGGTGGCCTCGCCGGTGTGGAAGCGGATCTCCAGGTGGTCGGGCGCGCGGTCCACGACCCGGCGCAGGAACCAGGAGAGGTACTCGCCGAGGATGCGGCGCGGAAGGTAGTCGTCCTCGCGTATCTCGCGGCCTACGGGCCCGAGCGTGTAGCCGTCCTCGGCCAGCCGCAGGCCCCGCTCGCGGACCCACTCGTAGAGGGTGGGGCCGCGGTCGCCGACGGTGTCGCCGACGGTGGCCTCCTCGGGGAACGGCGAGACCTGGTTGCAGGTGGTGTTGAGCAGCAGGTAATCGGGCTGGGCCGGATCGTGGATGCCCGTGGCGTCGCACAGTGGGTCGACGACGTCGACCGTGAACGGCCGCTCGCCCCACGCGGGGGACGAGGTGAGGGTGACGATCCGCTCCAGGACGCCGAGGCCCCGGGAGCCGAAGCCGATGATGCAGGCGCCGGGGTCCGTATCCGTATAAGAAGAGCCGGGGTTCGCATAAGAAGCGCCTGCAGAAGCACCTGCAGGAGAAGCATCTGTATAAGAAGGAGGGGGCAGCGCCATCGTCACCACCGCCGCGTCTCGCCGAAGAAGTCCGGGACGTCGACGGTCTCGCCGCTCTCGCGCGCCGTGCGGTAGACGTGCATGCCGACGGCCAGGTCGAGGACGCCCAGACCGAACGGGGAGAAGATCACCGGGCGGTCGCGGTCGGGCCGGACCTCGCCGAGGATGACCTGCGCGAGCGTGCCGTCGATGAAGTCGCGGTGCCCGTACTTCTGCTCGGCCAGGTGCGGGGAGGTGTTGGCCGTCATGCAGTGGCCGATGTCGTCGAGGATGTTCTGCGCGCCGAGGATGATCTCCGGGCCGATGTCGCGCAGGGAGACGTTCAGCACGACCTGGCCGGCGGCGAAGGCGGCGGGGTCGGTGACGTACGGCTCGCCGGCCGTCGTGGCGAAGACCACCAGGTCGGAGCCGGTCAGGGCGGCCGTCAGGTCGTCCTCGGTCGTGGTCCGGTACTCAAGCGACGACGCGGCGTACTCGGCGAAGGCCTTGCTGTACTCGGGCAGCCGGTCGTGGATGACCAGCTCGTCCACGGACCACTCCTGGGCGGTGAAGAACTCCAGGATGTTGCGGGCGATGATGCCCGCGCCGACGATCGTCAGCCGGCGGGCGCTGCGCCCGCCGGTCAGCTGCTCCGCGGCCAGGACCGCGGAGGCGGCGGTGCGGGCGGCGCTGATCTGGGAGGCCTCGAGGCAGGCGAAGGGGTAGCCGGTCTCGTAGTCGTTGAGCAGCAGGGCCGCGGAGGCGCGCGGGAAGCTCTTGTTGATGTTCCCGGGGAAGCTGCTGATCCACTTGATGCCGGCCACGTCCGTCTTGCCGCCCAGGTAGGCGGGCAGGGCGATGATGCGGCTGTCGGGCTTGTCGGGGAAGCGCAGGAAATAGCTGTTGGGGTTGACCGACTCGCCCGCGTGGTGGGTCAGGTAGGTCTCGCGCACCTCCGTGACGATCTGCTGCCGCGTGCGGCCGATGATGTCGCGGGCGGTCTTTCCGCCGATGACGCTGAACTCGAACATGGGTATTCCTGTCATCCCTTCAGGGCCGGCACGACGGTGCCGGGCATCGGATTCGGTGAGGTGGCGGAGTGTCCGCGCCGGTTCGGCACCGTGGCGTCGGCGCCGAAACGTTCCTGGACCCACGTGTCGTCGTAGATGGTGCTCAGGTACCGGTCGCCGAAGTCGGGCGCGATGGCCACGACGACGGCACCGGAGGGGATGTCGTCCCGCCTGCCTTCCACGGCGGCCAGGACGGACCCGGTCGAGCCGCCCGCCACGATGCCCCGCTGGGCGGCGAGGCGGCGGCACATGCGCACGGCCTCGGCCTCGGGGACCATGACCGTGTGCTCGATCTGCTCCGGGTCGAAGATCTCGGGCCGGCGGCTGGTGCCCAGCCCCGGTATGTACCGCCTGCCGGGCGGCTTGCCGAAGGTGACCGAGCCGACGGTGTCGACGGCGATCACGCGGGTGTGCGGGGAGTGCTCCCGGAAGTACGCGACGCAGCCCATCAGCGTCCCGGTCGTCCCGGCGCCGACGAAGAGGTAGTCGACGTCCAGCCCCTGCTTGACGATGGCGGCCGCCGTGCGCTCGTAGTGCACCCTGGGGTTGGCGGGGTTCGCGTACTGGTTGGGCCAGACCAGCGCGGGGTCCTCGGCGAGCCGACGGTGGATGTAGTCGATACGGGACTGCAGGAAGCCGCCGTTGGCGTCCCGCTGGTCGACGGAGACGACCTGCGCGCCGAAGGCCTTCATCAACGAGATGCTGAGGGCGGACGTGTTGGGGTCGACGACACAGGTGAAGCGGTAGCCGCGGGCCGCGCACACCGAGCTCAGCGCGATACCCAGATTGCCGGAGGAGGATTCGATGACGTGGCCTCCGGGACGCAGGACCCCGCGGCTCTCCGCGTCCTCCAGGAGGCCGACCGCGGCCTTCATCTTGATGGACCCGGCCGGATTGAAGCCTTCCAGCTTGAGCAGGACATCGACCCCCGATATGAAACCGGACAGGTCGAGGAAGACGTCGTCCAGGATCATCTCGTGCGTGCTCTGATAGATCATTGATCGCCTCGTAGATCGCCTCGTATTTCCGCGGGTGGGCACGGGAAACGACGGCACCCCGACAAACTTTCCGGAGCCTGTCCCTGAGGCCCAACTCTGCTCGGGTTGGACCTTGTTGACCATGAGATGTCCATGGCGAGAAGTGGTAGGCGACTTCTCGTCACCCCCGTCGGGCCGTTTGGTCCTGACAGGATGACTGGGCAGGCGGGCGCCGTGGGCTGCTGCGTGGCGAATGAGCCGAGCGGCTCGCAATCGGCCTTGCATCGCGGCTAGTTCGCGGCCGGTGGGCGGAGGTACGCGAAAGCAAGGGGCCGAAGGAGCAAGGGGCCGGAGGGCAGACGAGCGGGGTGGGCCGCCATCGAAATGGCGCCCCACCCCGTCGGGAAGCGGCCCGGGATCAGCCGCGTTCAGCCGGGATCAGCCGGATTGAGCAGGATTCAGCCGTGTTCAATCCGGGCAGGCCGGGATCGGGAAGTGCCCGGAGTCAGGAGGAGAGCGATCCCTTGACCGGCTGGTGGGTGTGCGACTCGATATCGCGCGCGGCATTGTCGAGCAACTTGTTGGTGAGATCGGAAAGTGCGCGGGCCGCCGCGAGTTCGTCGCCTATGGCGGGGTCGTTCTGGTCGGCCGGATTGCACCGGGCGACGCCGTGGCCCACCAGCTGCCGTTCCCCGCCCTTGCCGATCAACGTGGCGTCGGCGGTGACCTTGCGGCCCTCTTCGGTGATGTCGATCTGGGCGTTCCACGCCGTCTTGGTCGTCATGGCAAACCTCCTGTACCAGAGCGCCGAGCACGCACCTGGGCCCACTCTCCACGCTGGCACCGGTGCGGTCGCACCGCATCTCAGGACCCTGCCGCACAGCCGCGCCCGAGGGCCGACGGACCGCGTCGGCAGGTTACGCTCTGCGCTCACCTGGGCACCTTGTGTGTCATGAGTCATCTCTGGTCACGCACGCCGGTGACACCGGGAGGCCGCCTCGGCCCGGTGGCGCAGCACCCGGGGCGGTGCGACAGCCGGTACCTGCAGCGGCGGAACGCGCTGGTGAAGCTGGCCCGCGGGCACCGCGTGGGCGACCCGTCGCCCACGGTGGACTACACCGAGGACGAGCACGCGACCTGGCGGACGGTCCATGGCGCGCTGGCCAGGGCGCACCGCGCGTACGCCTGCCGGGAGGTGCTGGACGCCGCCGAGGCGGCTCCCGTGCCGGCCGACCACGTACCGCAGCACGCGGAGGTCGGGGCGCGGCTGAAGCCGCTGACGGGGTTCGAGTTCACCCTGGCCGGCGGGTTCGTGGAGAACCGGCGCTTCCTCGGCTCGATGGAACACGGCTACTTCCACGCCGTGCAGTTCGTACGCCATCCGTCGGTGCCGCTGTACACGCCGGAACCGGATGTGATCCACGACGTGTTCGGCCACGGCATCCACCTGGCGTCGCCCGGGTTCGCCGAGCTCTACCGCATGTTCGGCCGCACGGCGGCGCGGCTGACCACGCCCGAGGCCCTCGACGTCATCAGCCGCGTGTACTGGTTCACGCTGGAGTTCGGCGTCATGGCGGAGAGCGGGACGGCGGGGAAGGGGACGAGGGTGGGAGC
>NZ_JBPQTS010000198.1:0-11040 GCF_051386455.1 Streptomyces sp. URMC 124 | reverse complement strand
GTGCTGCCGCTGCCGGAGCACTCCCCCCACACGGCGCCCCCGCCCCCCTCCGGGAGCGCCCCCGCACCCGACCACGGGCCCGGCACCGCGAGCTTGCTTCCTGCTTTGCGTGAGGCGGCGTCAGGCGCCAGCGCGAGCACCGTTTCCGCCGTCCATCGATCCCCCTGCGGATTCATGCCCCAAACGCTAGGACCACCCACTGACAATCGCCCTGACCTGCGGTTTCGACAGGTCGGGGCCCATTGTCAGTGGGGTGGTGCAGGGTGGTTCGCACATCCCGGAACCGCACATCGAGGGGGACTTGTGACCGCGCCCGGAACCGAAGCCCAAGCCCAGCCCGAAGCCCAGCCCGACGCTCCGTCCGAAGCCCTGCGCCCGCACGCCGAGCACGCCTTCGCCGAGGAGCTCAAGGCCCTCGCCGCCGTCGACGACCGGCCCCGCCCCGAGCGCTGGCGCCTGTCGCCGTGGGCCGTCGCCACGTACCTGCTCGGCGGCACCCTGCCCGACGGCACGGTGATCACGCCCAAGTACGTGGGCCCGCGCCGCGTCGTCGAGGTGGCCGTCACCACGCTCGCCACCGACCGCGCCCTGCTCCTGCTCGGCGTCCCCGGCACCGCCAAGACCTGGGTCTCCGAGCACCTGGCCGCCGCCGTCAGCGGCGACTCCACGCTGCTCGTCCAGGGCACGGCCGGCACTCCGGAGGAAGCCATCCGCTACGGGTGGGACTACGCCCGGCTCCTCGCCCACGGCCCCAGCCGCGAGGCGCTCGTGCCCGGCCCCGTCATGCGGGCCATGGCCCAGGGCCTGACCGCCCGCGTCGAGGAGCTCACCCGCATTCCCGCCGACGTGCAGGACACCCTGATCACCATCCTCTCCGAAAAGACCCTGCCCATCCCCGAGTTGGGCGAGGAGGTGCAGGCCGTCCGCGGCTTCAACCTGATCGCCACCGCCAACGACCGCGACCGTGGCGTCAACGACCTCTCCAGCGCCCTGCGCCGCCGCTTCAACACCGTCGTCCTGCCCCTGCCGGCCACGCCCGAGGACGAGGTCGACATCGTCTCCCGGCGCGTCGACCAGATCGGCCGCTCCCTCGACCTGCCGTCCGTGCCCGACGGCACCGACGAGATCCGGCGCGTCGTCACCGTCTTCCGCGAGCTGCGCGACGGCGTCACCACCGACGGCCGCACGAAGCTCAAGTCGCCCTCGGGCACGCTCTCCACGGCCGAGGCGATCTCCGTCGTCACCGGCGGCCTCGCCCTCGCCGCCCACTTCGGCGACGGCGTGCTGCGCGCGGGCGACGTGGCCGCCGGCATCCTCGGCGCGGTGGTCCGCGACCCGGCCGCCGACCGCCTCGTCTGGCAGGAGTACCTGGAGACGGTCGTCCGCGAGCGCGACGGCTGGAAGGACTTCTACCGCGCCTGCCGGGAGGTCTCGGCGTGACCGGCCCCGGCTCCGGCCCCTTCGGCTCCGGCCCGTTCCTGCTGGGCGTCCGCCACCACGGGCCCGGCTCCGCGCGCGCCGTGCGGGCGGCCCTGGAGCAGTGCCGACCCGCGGCCGTGCTCGTCGAGGGCCCGCCCGAGGCCGACGCGATCGTCTCCCTCGCGGCCGACGAGGGTATGCGGCCGCCCGTCGCCCTACTGGCCCACGCGGTGGACGACCCGGGGCGCGCCGCGTTCTGGCCGCTCGCCGAGTTCTCCCCGGAGTGGGTGGCGATCCGCTGGGCCCTGGCCCACGGGGTGCCCGTACGGTTCATCGACCTGCCGGCGGCGCACTCGCTCGCACTGAGCGGGGACGACGGGGCGCGGTCCGGCCCGGAGCCCGCCGCCGGCGCCCCTTCCGGTGGCGAGACCACAGCCGCCGCCCCGCCCGCCGCCGCCCCCCGTCTCGACCCCCTCGCCGTGCTCGCCGCGGCGGCCGGTTACGACGACCCCGAGCTGTGGTGGGAGGACGCCGTCGAGCACCGCCGCGGCCGGGACGGAGCCGATGCCCTCGCGCCCTTCGCCGCGCTCGCCGACGCCATGGCCGAACTGCGGTCCGCCTTCGGCGAGGACGAGGACGAGGGTGAGGGTGAGGGTGCCGGCGGCGGAGACACCGGCACCGGCACCGACGGCCCGCGCGACCTCGTCCGCGAAGCCCACATGCGGCTCAGGATCCGCGACGCCCGGCGGGAGTTCGGCGACGGGATCGCCGTCGTCTGCGGCGCCTGGCACGTGCCGGCCCTCGCCGAGCGGCGGACCGTCACCGCCGACCGGCAGGCCCTCAAGGGCCTGCCGAAGGTCAAGACCGCCGTCGGCTGGGTGCCCTGGACCCACCGGCGCCTGTCCCGCCGCAGCGGCTACGGCGCCGGCATCGACTCGCCCGGCTGGTACGGCCACCTCTTCCACTCCCCGGACCGCCCGCTCGAACGCTGGATGACGAAGGCCGCCCGGCTGCTGCGCGACGAGGACTTCCCCGTCTCCTCCGCCCACGTCATCGAGGCCGTCCGGCTCGCCGGCTCCCTCGCCGCCCTGCGCGGCCGCCCGCTCGCCGGGCTCACCGAGACCACCGACGCCGTCCGGGCCGTCATGTGCGACGGCTCCGACGTGCCCCTCGCCCTCGTACGGGACCGGCTCGTCATCGGTGACGTCCTCGGCGAAGTACCCGAGTCGGCCCCCGCCACGCCCCTGCAGCGCGACCTCTCCCGGCTCCAGCGCAGCCTGCGCCTCAAGCCCGAAGCGGCCGCCCGCGAGGTGGAGTTCGACCTGCGCAAGGACACCGACGCCGCGCGCAGCCGGCTGCTGCACCGCCTGCGGCTCCTCGGCGTCGACTGGGGCGAGCCGGTGCGCTCCCGCGCGGGGACCGGCACCTTCCGCGAGACCTGGCGGCTGAGCTGGGAGCCCGAGCTGGCCGTACGGGTCGCCGAAGCCTCGGCCTGGGGCACGACCGTGCCGGCCGCGGCCACCGCCAAGGCCCAGTCCCGGGCCGTGGGCTCCCCGGCCCTCGCCGACGTCACCGCCCTCGCCGAGCAGTGCCTGCTGGCGGAGCTGCCCGACGCCCTCCCGGTCGTGATGCGCGTCCTCGCCGACCGCGCCGCACTCGACGCGGACGTCGCCCACCTCGCCCAGGCGCTGCCCGCCCTCGTCCGCTCCGTGCGCTACGGCGACGTCCGCCGCACGGACACCGCTGCGCTCGGCGACGTGGCCGAGGGCCTGGCCGAGCGCATTTTTGTAGGCCTTCCCGCCGCCTGCGCGGGCCTCGACGCGGACGCCGCGGCGACGATGCGGGGCCTGGTGGACGAAGTCCACCAGGCGGTACGCCTACTGGCCCCCGAGCCGGAGCCGGCGCCGGAGCCGGGCCCCGCCCCTGCGGACCGCAGCGCACCGCAGGGCGAGGGGTCCCCCGGCGAGCCCTCGCTCCGCCACCGCTGGGCCGCCGTGCTCGGTGTGCTCGCCGGGCGGGACGGGCTGCCCGGGGGCATCCGGGGCCGGGCCGCGCGGCTGCTGCTCGACGACGGACTGCTGCCCGACGGGCGCGCCGCCCGCCTCATGGGGCTGGCCCTTTCCTCCGGCACCGAGCCGGCCCGGGCCGCCGCCTGGATCGAGGGCTTCCTCGGCAGCGGCGGCTCCGGCGGCATGCTCCTCGTCCACGACGAGCGCCTGCTCGCCCTCGTCGACGACTGGCTCACCGGCGTGCCCGCGGCCGCCTTCACCGACGTCCTGCCCCTCCTGCGGCGCACCTTCTCCGCCTACGACCCCGGCGTCCGCCGCACCCTCGGCGAGCTCGTCCGCCACGGCGGACCGGCCGGCGGCGGCGCCCGCCCGGGGGCCCGGCCCGACGCCGCGCCCCTGAACCCGGCCCGGGCGGCCGCCGTCCTGCCCACCCTGCACCTCCTTCTCGGCCTCCCCGGTCCCTCCGGCGCAGCCGCCCCCGCCCCCACCACCCCAGGAGCCGCACGATGACCCCGTCCCGTACCGCGGCCGCCGCCGACGAGCGTCTGCGCCGCTGGCGGCTCGTGCTCGGCGGCGAAGGCTCCGCCGACGGCACCGGCCGCGCCCTCTCCGGCACCGACGCCGCCATGGACCGCACCCTGGAAGCGCTCTACGGCCCGTACGGCCGGGGCCCGGGCGGCGACGGCGGGCGCGGCGGCTCCCGCGAGGCGGGCCTCGGCGGCTCCGCGCCGCGCGTCGCCCGCTGGCTGGGGGACATCCGCACGTACTTCCCGGCGTCCGTCGTTCAGGTGATGCAGCGCGACGCCGTCGACCGGCTGGGCCTCTCCTCGCTGCTCCTGGAGCCGGAGATGCTCGAAGCGGTCGAGGCCGACGTCCACCTCGTCGGCACGCTGCTCTCCCTCCACAAGGCGATGCCCGAGACCACGAAGGAGACCGCCCGCGCCGTGGTCCGCAAGGTCGTCGAGGACCTGGAGCGGCGCCTGGCAAGCCGCACCCGCGCGACCCTCACCGGTGCGCTGGACCGCTCCGCCCGCATCAGCCGCCCCCGCCACCGCGACATCGACTGGGACCGCACCATCCGGGCGAACCTCAAGAACTACCTGCCCGAGTACCGCACGGTCGTCCCCGAGCGGCTCGTCGGCTACGGCCGGGCCGCGCGTTCGGTGAAGAAGGACGTCATCCTCTGCATCGACCAGTCCGGCTCCATGGCGGCGTCCGTCGTCTACGCCTCCGTCTTCGGCGCCGTCCTGGCTTCGATGCGCGCCCTCGACACCCGCCTCGTCGTCTTCGACACCTCCGTCGTCGACCTCACCGACCAGCTGACTGATCCGGTCGACGTGCTCTTCGGCACGCAGCTGGGCGGCGGCACCGACATCAACCGCGCGCTCGCCTACTGCCAGTCGCGGATCACCCGCCCGGCGGAAACCGTCGTGGTCCTCATCAGTGATCTCTACGAGGGCGGCATCCGCGAGGGCATGCTCAAAAGGGTGGCGGCCATGAAGGCCTCCGGCGTGCAGTTCGTGACGCTGCTCGCGCTCTCCGACGAGGGGGCCCCGGCCTACGACCGCGAGCACGCCGCTGCCCTGGCCGCCCTCGGCGCACCGGCCTTCGCCTGCACCCCGGACCTCTTCCCGGAGGTGATGGCCGCCGCTCTGGAGAAGCGCCCGCTGCCCGTGCCCGACACGGCGGCCTGACGGGCGCCGCCGCCTCCCCGTAGGCCGGATGCGTACGGAATCCGTCGCGATCTGTGAGCGTAATCACGGCCGTAGTGTGACCTCTGATTTAGGGCCTCCCCGCCAGCGGGGATAACCTGCGAGACGGACATGCCGCGTCAACGGTGAACGTGTGCCGCCCTCGCCCGTGCTACCCCGGGGCGCAACCCCCGGACCCTGCGGAGATCGCGCTCTCACGCCGCCCTGCGGCACGCCCGCGCAGACAACGAACCGCGATATCCATGGAAAAGGGACGGACGCGCGTGGACCTGTTCGAGTACCAGGCGAGGGACCTCTTCGCCAAGCACGGTGTACCGGTGCTGGCCGGTGAAGTCATTGACACGCCTGAGGCGGCCCGCGAGGCGACCGAGCGGCTGGGCGGCAAGTCGGTCGTCAAGGCCCAGGTCAAGGTCGGTGGCCGTGGCAAGGCCGGTGGCGTGAAGCTCGCCGCCACCCCGGACGAGGCCGTCGCCCGCGCGACGGACATCCTCGGCATGGACATCAAGGGCCACACGGTCCACAAGGTCATGATCGCCGAGACCGCTCCGGAGATCCTCGAGGAGTACTACGTCTCGTACCTCCTCGACCGGACCAACCGCACCTTCCTCGCCATGGCGTCCGTCGCCGGTGGCATGGACATCGAGGAGGTCGCCGCGACGACCCCCGAGAAGCTCGCGAAGGTCCCGGTCGACGCCAACGAGGGCGTCACCATCGAGAAGGCCCGCGAGATCGTCGCCCAGGCGAAGTTCCCGGCCGAGGTCGCCGAGAAGGTCGCCGAGGTCATGGTGACCCTGTGGAAGACCTTCGTCGCCGAGGACGCGCTCCTCGTCGAGGTCAACCCGCTGGCCAAGGTCGCCAGCGGCGACGTCATCGCCCTCGACGGCAAGGTGTCCCTGGACGCCAACGCCGAGTTCCGCCAGCCGGAGCACGAGGCGCTCGAGGACAAGGCCGCGGCCAACCCCCTCGAGGCGGCCGCCAAGGCCAAGGGCCTGAACTACGTCAAGCTCGAGGGCCAGGTCGGCATCATCGGCAACGGCGCGGGTCTCGTCATGAGCACCCTCGACGTCGTCGCCTACGCCGGTGAGAACCACGGCGGCGTCAAGCCCGCCAACTTCCTCGACATCGGTGGCGGCGCCTCGGCCGAGGTCATGGCCAACGGTCTTGAGATCATCCTGGGCGACCCGGACGTCAAGTCCGTCTTCGTCAACGTCTTCGGTGGCATCACCGCGTGCGACGAGGTCGCCAAGGGCATCGTCCAGGCCCTGGAGCTCCTCAAGAGCAAGGGCGAGGACGTCACCAAGCCGCTGGTCGTGCGCCTCGACGGCAACAACGCGGAGCTGGGTCGCAAGATCCTGTCCGACGCCAACCACCCGCTCGTGCAGCGCGTGGACACCATGGACGGCGCGGCCGACAAGGCCGCCGAGCTGGCTGCGGCTAAGTAAGGGACGAGGACTCCACAACCATGGCTATCTTCCTCACCAAGGACAGCAAGGTCATCGTCCAGGGGATGACCGGCGCCACGGGCATGAAGCACACCAAGCTCATGCTGGCCGACGGCACCAACATCGTGGGTGGCGTCAACCCGCGCAAGGCCGGTACCGAGGTCGACTTCGACGGCACCTCCGTGCCCGTCTTCGGCTCGGTCGCCGAGGCGATGGAGAAGACCGGTGCCGACGTCACCGTCGTCTTCGTCCCGCCGGCGTTCGCCAAGGCCGCCGTCGTCGAGGCGATCGACGCCGAGATCCCGCTGGCCGTCGTGATCACCGAGGGCATCGCCGTCCACGACTCCGCCGCCTTCTGGGCGTACGCGGGCTCGAAGGGCAACAAGACCCGCATCATCGGCCCGAACTGCCCCGGTCTCATCACCCCGGGCCAGTCCAACGCCGGCATCATCCCGGGCGACATCACCAAGCCCGGCCGCATCGGTCTCGTGTCCAAGTCCGGCACGCTGACCTACCAGATGATGTACGAGCTCCGTGACATCGGCTTCTCCTCCGCCGTCGGCATCGGTGGCGACCCGGTCATCGGCACCACGCACATCGACGCGCTCGCCGCGTTCGAGGCCGACCCGGAGACCGAGCTGATCGTGATGATCGGCGAGATCGGCGGCGACGCCGAGGAGCGTGCCGCGGACTTCATCAAGGCCAACGTCACCAAGCCGGTCGTCGGCTACGTGGCGGGCTTCACCGCGCCCGAGGGCAAGACCATGGGCCACGCCGGCGCCATCGTCTCCGGTTCGTCCGGCACCGCCCAGGCGAAGAAGGAGGCCCTCGAGGCCGCCGGTGTGAAGGTCGGCAAGACCCCGTCCGAGACGGCCCGCCTCGCGCGCGCCGCGCTGGGCGCCTGAGCCTGACGGTTCCCGCGCGCGGGCCCGCACCCCTGGAGGGGGTGCGGGCCCGCGCCCGTTCCGGGGGCCCGTCGCCCGCGGAAGGGTCATTGCGCGTCAAATAGGTTTATCCGGGTATCAAAAGCGACACGACGGTCATTTACCCGCTACCCGAACGAAAGCCGTGTTCTTGGCAGCATGACCATGTGACCCACGATGCCGAGCACAGCCCGCCGTCGCCCGCGTCCGGCCGGCCCGCCGCGAGCACGCCGCCTCCCGCGGGCACGGTGTTCGTCGGCGGGGCGATCGCCGCGGGGCTGGGGCTCGGGGCGCTGGCCGTGGTCGTCCTGCTGCTGTGGATCACCTCGCCGTACCCGGACGGCGGCGCGGGCGAGGCCCTGCGCTGCGCCGCCGGCCTGTGGCTGCTCGCCCACGGCGCGGACCTCGTCCGCACGGACACCCTCACCGGGGCGCCCGCCCCGATCGGCCTCACACCGCTGCTGCTGACCGTGCTGCCCTGCTGGCTGCTCTACCGGGCCGCACGGCACGCCCTGGAACCGGCGATCGAGCCGCCCGACGACCGCGACGCCTTCCCGTACCCGGAAGCCGTCCCCTTCGAGGAGCTCACCCCCGAGGAGATCCTCGCCGCGACCACGCCGCCGCCCCCGGCGCCGGTGGAAGCCGGGCCCCCGCCCGCCCCGCGCAAGGTCGCCGCGGCCCTCCTCGGCGGCTACCTGCTCGTCGCCGTCGGCGCCGTCCTCTACGCCGCCTCGGGCCCGGTGAGCGCCGAGCCGCTGAGCGCCCTCCTCCACGTGCCGGTCGTCGCGGGGGCGTCCGTCGCGGCCGGGACGTGGGCCGCCGCGGGCCGCCCGCACGGCACGGTGCCGCCGGTCCTGCGCCGGGTGCTCGCGCCGGTGCCCGCGCGGCTGCGGCGCTGGTTCACCCGCGCCCGCACGGCCGCGGCCCTGCGCGCCGGGATCGCCGGCACCGTCGTCCTGCTCAGCGGGGCCGCCGTCCTCCTCGCGGCCTCCCTCGCCGTCCACGCGGGCGCCGTCCGCGAGTCCCTCCTGGAGATCACCGCGGCCTGGTCGGGCCGCGCCGCGGTGCTGCTGCTGTGCCTCGCCCTGCTGCCCAACGCCGTCGTGTGGGCCGCGGCCTACGGGCTCGGGCCGGGCTTCGCCGTCGGCACGGCCGGGGTCGTCGCGCCCCTCGGGATCACCACGTACCCGCTGCTGCCGGCCTTCCCGCTCTTCGCGATCCTCCCCACGCCCGGCCCCGCCGAGCCGCTGCCCCTGGCGGCGTGGGCCGCGGTGAGTCTCGCGGCCGGGGCCACCGTGGCCTACGCCGCCGTGCCGCGCCGTGGCGCGGACCTCGCCCGGTCGCGGCTGGGCGAGACCGCCGCCGTCGCCGCCCTCGGCTCCGTCTTCTGCGCCCTCGCGGTCACCCTGCTGACCTACGCGGCGGGCGGCACCCTGGGCGTGTCCGTCCTCTCCGCCTTCGGGCCCTCCTGCCTGCCGGCGGGCGCGGCCGCGCTCGCCTGGACGGTCGCCGTGAGCGTTCCCGGCGCGGTCGTGCTGCGCTGGCTGCGGTGCCGGATCGCCCTGGGCGCCGGCGGCGGCCTGCCGGCGGAGGTCCTGGCGGCCGCCGTCGTCCCCGCCTCCGGCGCGGGCCTCGTCACCGCCCTGGCCGGGGCGCCGTCGTCACGGCTGCCCGCCGGTGCCCACCGGCGGGTGGGTGCCGCGCGGGCGGACCGGCCCCGCAAGGCCCGCCGGGCGCGGGCCCGCTGGTGGACCGGCGCCCGGGCCGCACGGGCGGTGGGCTCCTGGCTGGGCTTCGGGGCGGGTGCGGGGCGCGCCGCGGTGGGCGGCGTGCGTGCCGATACGGCGACGCTCTCCTTCGCCCGGCCCGGGACGGCCGGGGCGGCGGGGCGCGCGTGGTCGGCCGAGCCGGGGGCCACTCCGGTGGAGGCGCTGCCCGTACGGGGTGCCCCGGCGGGCTCCGCTCCGGTCGGCCTCGCCGCGCCCGCCCCGGCCGGGCGGCCCGATGCGAGGGGCGCGCGGCGCGGCTGGTTCGGGCGCCGGAAGGCGAAGGGCGGCGGGCGGCGGGGCAGGGGCGTGTCCCGCGTGCCGGGGACGGTGGTGCCCGGGACGGTGGTGTCGGGGGCGGTCGTGCCGGCGTTCGACGGGGCCGCTTGGCACGATACGGGGGCGCGGCAGGTGCGGTGGGCGGCGCTCCGGGATGCGGGGGGCGGGCTCATGCCCGACTTCGAGCCGCACGACGCGGCGCCGCGGGACCGGGGCTGAGGACCCGGGGCGCTGCCCCGGACCCCGGTCCTCGCACTCCCCGGACGGGCTGAGGTCTTTGCCGGCTCAGTCCCGGTTGCCCAGCAGCGGCCTCAGCTGCTTCGGGAGGTGCTTCTCGCACGCCTGCTGCGAGCTCTGGGTCAGGGCGTCGTCCACGCACGTGTAGTAGTCGCTGTAGACGATCTGGAAGACGAACGTCGCCGCCACGATCGCCAGCGCCAGTCCGCCCGTGACCAGGCCGCTCACGGCCGCGGTGGTCTGCGGCCGGAACGCGCCGGGCGCCGGGGCGGGCCCGGCCGGGGTGTCCGGGTCCTGGCGCTGCGGGCGGGCCTTGGCACGCAGGGCGCTGACGCCCCAGTAGAGGGAGAGGGCGCCGAGCAGCAGGGCCACGTAGGGGATGCTGAACAGGGCGAAGAAGAAGCCCCACATGCCCGCGAGCAGGGCGTAGCGGGCGCGCCGCTGGGCGGGGTCCGTGGGGTCCCAGCGCAGGCCGCCGCCGTTCCCGCCCGGACCGCCCGCGGGGCCGCCCGGTCCGCCCGTGCCGCCGCCGAAGCCGCCGTCGTGGCGGCCGGGCTGCCGGCTGCTCCACTGGCTGCCCCACGCGGGGGGCTGCTGCCCGTCACCGGAGCCGCCGTCGTCCTGCGAGCCCTCGTCCCCCTGGTCCCGCGGCCCCTGTGCCCCCTGGGGGCGCTGCCGCGGCTGCCACGGCCGGTCCGGCTGTCCCTCGGGCGGCGGCGCGAAGGGGTTGTCCCGCTGCTCGTCGGAGGAGGGCGGCGTGGGGCGGTCGTGCGACATGCGGGCGATCCTCATCGCACCGCCGCCGGGGGTCTCGGTGGGCAGCGCGAGGGGGAGAGCCGCGTGACGGCGTCGGTCCGGCATGTGGAGTGTGTCTTCCCCTTGTGTCGTCGTCCGGCACGCCCAGGATGTGCGCCGTCCAGGATGTATGCCCGCACGCCCGGGACGTACGGCACATCCCCGGCGTCCGTGCCTACCGCACTCCGAACGTACGGCGTCGCGCCCGGATTCCGTGCGCATGGCCCGCGCTTTTCCGTGCGCTGCTTCCAGACGCTACCTTCCGCGCGCGCCCCCGTCCCGCGGGGGCCGTTCGGTGTGCCGGTATCGTTGCTGGCGGTCGGCGGGTTCGTAGGGTCCCCCGTATTCGGCGATGCCCTCGTCTCGTACGACCATACAAACCGTACGGCCGTGCACACCGTAGGGCCATCACACCGCTCCGCCCGCGAGAAAGGGCCCCACCGTGGCCTCCCCGCCTC
>NZ_JBPQTS010000197.1:0-11102 GCF_051386455.1 Streptomyces sp. URMC 124 | reverse complement strand
GGTCGGGGCCGGGGTCGGGGTCGGGGTCGGGCGGGGTCAAGGCCTACGGCGCGGCGCTGCTGTCCTCGTACGGGGAGCTGGAGCGGCTGGGCTCGTGCGAGGTCCGGGAGCTGGACGTCCGGGACATGGTCGCCACGCCCTACCGGGTCTCGGGCTATCAGCCGGTGCTGTTCGGCGCGCGGTGCATGAACCATCTCGCGGACACGCTCGCCGGGTTCCTGGAGGACTTCGACGACGACTCGACCGCTCGGCTGGGCCTGCGCCCGGTGCCGGGCGACCGGTCCTGAGCCCGCGCGCCGACGGAAGGAGACCCGCCCGAGGCGGAGTTATCCACAGGCTGAGGCCGCTCTCGGCGCGATGTCCCCGCTCCGGCGCAGAATGGGGTCATGACTGAGAGCAACGGGTCCGAGCAGAAGGACGAGGGGCCCGCCGTCGCCCCGCAGGGCACGGCGGCGGCCGCGCCGGAGGCGGCAGCCACGCCGGAAGCGGCAGCCGCTCCGGGAGCAGCGGCCGTGTCGACCGCCGCGGCCGCACCGGAGGCCGTGCCCGATTGGGAGAAGCGCTTCCGGGCGCCGCGCGTCGGGCTGCCGAGATGGGCGAAGGACGCCCCCGACCGCGCCCTGTTCGTGTCCAACGTGACGGGCACCTTCGAGGTGTACGCGTGGGACCGCGGCACGGGCGGGCAGCGCCAGGTGACCGACCGGCCGAACGGCACGACGGGCGGTGTGCTGACGCCCGACGGCGAGTGGATCTGGTGGTTCGCCGACAAGGACGGGGACGAGTTCGGCGTGTGGATGCGCCAGCCCTTCCACGGCGGGCCCGACGAGCCCGCCGTGCCGGGCCTCGACCCCTCCTACCCGGCCGGCCTGGCGCTGGGCCGGGACGGCACGGCCGTGGTCGGCCGCTCCACGGACGAGGGCGGGTCCACGGTCCACGTGGCACGGCCCGGCGCCGGGCCCGTGGAGATCTACCGCCACGCCGAGTCCGCGGGGGTCGGCGGCATGTCGTACGACGGCACGCTGATCGCGATCGAGCACACCGAGCACGGCGATGCGATGCACTCGGCCGTCCGCATCGTGCGGCCTGACGGCAGCACCGTCGCCGAGCTGGACGACACGCGCGGCGGCACCGAGGAGCTGGGGCTCGCGGTCATGGGCTTCGCTCCGGTGCCCGGCGATTCCCGGCTGCTCGTGGGGCACCAGCGGCGGGGCCGCTGGGAGCCGATGCTGTGGGACGCCGCCACGGGCGAGGAGACGGCCCTGGCCGTCGACCTGCCGGGCGACCTGGACGCCGGCTGGTATCCGGACGGCTCCGCACTGCTCGTCGAGCACAGCCACCAGGCCCGCAGCGAGCTGTGGCGCTACGACCTGGCCGACGGCTCGCTGACCCGCCTGGACACCCCCGTGGGCACGGTGTCGGGCGCCCTGCCGCGGCCGGACGGCACCGTGGAGTTCCTGTGGTCCTCGGCGGCCGAGCCGTCGGTGGTCCGGTCCACGAGCGGGCAGGTCGTGCTGGATCCCCCCGCCGCGCTGGGCGGGATCGTCCGCGCCCCGCGGTCCGTGCCGGTCCGGGACGTGTGGGTGGACGGGCCGGGCGGCAAGGTGCACGCCCTGATTCAGGTGCCGGAGGGCACCGGGCCCTTCCCGGCGGTCTTCGATATCCACGGCGGCCCCACCTGGCACGACAGCGACGCCTTCGCGGCGGGCCCCGCGGCCTGGGTCGACCACGGCTACGCGGTCGTCCGGGTCAACTACCGCGGCTCGACCGGCTACGGCCGCGCCTGGACGGACGCCCTCAAGCACCGGGTGGGCCTCATCGAGCTGGAGGACATCGCGGCGGTCCGGGACTGGACGGTCTCCGCGGGGATCGCCGACCCCGGGCGGCTGGTCCTGGCCGGCGGGTCATGGGGCGGCTATCTGACGCTGCTGGGCCTCGGCACCCAGCCGGACGCCTGGGCGCTCGGCCTGGCCGGCGTGCCCGTCGCGGACTACGTGACGGCCTATCACGACGAGATGGAGGCCCTGAAGGCCCTGGACCGCACGCTGCTGGGCGGCACCCCGGAGGAGGTGCCCGAGCGCTACGCGGCCTCCTCCCCGCTCACGTACGTCGAGGCGGTGCGGGCGCCGGTCTACATCTCCGCGGGCATGAACGACCCGCGGTGCCCGATCCGGCAGATCGAGAACTACGTGGAGCGGCTGGAGCGCCGCGGCCACCCCCTGGAGGTCTACCGCTACGACGCGGGGCACGGCTCCCTGGTGGTGGAGGAGCGGATCAAGCAGCTCCGGCTGGAGATCGCTTTTGCTGAGCGTCATCTGGGCCGTCCCGGCCCGGATCGTCCGGAGCCGGCTCCGCAGTGATGCCGAGCGCCCGGTCGCGCGCGGCCTCCGCCTCCCGGCGGAAGAGCCTGGCCCACATGAAGAGCACGAATCCGGCGAAGACGAACCACTCACCGGTGTAGCCGAGGTTCTGGAAGGCCTTGAGGTCCAGGCCGCTGTTCGGGGCGGCGGCCGGGGGCACCGGGGTCATGGCCCCGTCCGCGTCGGTGGCGGTGATCCACGCGTCGTACACCTCGTACGGCACGAGGTTGACCAGCGATGCGGCGCTGATCACGCCGAGCCGGCCTTCGGGCAGGCCGCCGCTTGCCCGCACGCCCTTGGAGCCGGGGCTCTCCGAGGACTGCAGGGCACCGGTGACCGTCACGCGGCCGGACGGCGGGGCGGGCACCGCGGCGGTGTCGGCCTTGGAGTTCGCGTCGCCGGGCAGCCAGCCCCGGACGACGGGGAGGGCCTTGCCGTCGTCGGTGCGCAGCAGGGTCAGCACGTAGAAGCCCCGGCGTTCGTCCAGCTCCCGTTCGGGGACGAGCAGCTGGTGCCCGGCGTCGTAGCGGCCGGAGGCCTCGGCCCGGCGGCCGGTGGTCTTGGTCGTCACCGGGAGGAGGTCGCGCAGCGGCTCGGCCGCGGCCTTCCGGGCGTCGTCGGCCTGCGTCTGCTGCTCGCGGTGCGAGTCGACGCGCGTTTCGAAGCGGCCGAGCTGCCAGCTGCCCATGAAGAGACAGAAGGGGATGGCCACCACGGTGAAGACGTTGATCGCCCACCAGCGGGGAGTCAGCAGGAACCGATACACACCACCACGGTACGGGCACGCCCGCCGGAGCCCGCACCGGCCCCTGCCGGGGGCACCGCCACCGGCGCCACCGCAGCCTCCGCCGTCACCCGCTCACCGGGCCGGCCGTGCACGGCTGCCGTCACCGCTCCCGCCGCGGCCGGCGTCAGCTCGCGGTGGCGATCGGCCCCGTCCGGTAGACGGTGCCGGCACAGGCGTCGTCGATCTTGGCGTCGGCCACGGCCGGCTCGCCGACGTCCGGGGTGTGGCTGAGCACGACGCTCGGCGGCGGCGTGGGCGGCGGCGAATCCGGCACGACCTGCTGCTGGGCCGGCGCGCTGCCGGCGGCCGGGGAGGCGCTGGCGCCGCCGCCCGCGGAGGGCGCCGGAGAGGCCCCGCCGGTGTTCTTGGCACAGCTGTTGCGCGCGCCGTCGGTCGTCGGGATCCAGGCGAACTTCACCTCGTACGCCTGGCCGGGCTGGAGGATGACCTCGCTGGGCTCGGTCGTGGGGTCGGGCAGGCCGGTCGCGGCGTCGCCCGGGGTGTGGTCGACGACGGAGACGCGCCCGCTCTCGGCGCTGCCCCGCGGGCTCGCGGCGACGGTCCCGGGCCCGCCCACGGTACAGACGGCGCGGGAGACGTTGACCACGCGGAAGGCGCCGTAGACACGGCCGTCCCGGTCGGCGGGGCCGACGGAGCCGCTGCCCTTGCCGAGCTGGTCGCGGTCGCAGATCGGGGAGACGGCGGCGAAGGTGTTCGTGGGCGCCGGGAGGTTGCCCGCGGGGGAGGAGGCGGCGGGCTTGGGTTCGTTGCCCTTGCTCCCCTCGTTCTTGCGCTGCTCCCGCTTCTCGTCGTGGTTGCGGGCCTCGCCCTCCTCGGGCCGGCCCCCGCCGTCGGTCACCCGGTCGGGCTCGGCCCCCGGCTCCTCGGGGGTGTGCTGGGAGCTGGCCGTATTGGTGTGACGGTCTTCGACCTCGTCACCGGTGGTGGCGACGTGGACGACCGCGGGCAGGGCCGTGCCACCGAGGATCAGCGCGGCCGCGGCGCCCACGAGGGCCTGCCTGCGGCGGGTACGCCGGGCCGGCACGGCGCGCCGGATGTGCTCCAGCGCGTCGGGAGCGGGCTCGATGTCCTCGACGGCACCCTGCAGCAGCTGCCGGAGCGTCTGTTCGTCCATCCCGCCGCCACGCTCGTCGTCGGGACCGGGCCCGTCGTAGGGGGGGCGGTTCATGCCGGAGCCTCCATGGCGACGCGGAGCGCCGCGATCCCCCGCGACCCGTACGCCTTGACCGAGCCGAGCGAGAGGCCCAGGGTCTCGGCGACCTGGGCCTCGGTCATATCGGCGAAATAGCGGAGGACGAGGACTTCACGCTGCCGGCGTTGCAGTCCGCGCATCGCTTTGATCAATTGGTCGCGCTCCAGCTGTTCGTACGCTCCCTCTTCGGCGCTCGCCATGTCGGGCATCGGCTTGGAGAGCAGCTTCAGCCCGAGGATGCGGCGGCGGAGCGCCGAGCGGGACAGATTGACGACAGTCTGCCTCAGATAGGCGAGGGTCTTCTCCGGCTCCCGGACGCGGCCGCGCGCGGAGTGCACCCGTATGAAGGCCTCCTGGACCACGTCCTCGCAGGAGGCGGTGTCGTCGAGGAGCAGCGCGGCAAGGCCGAGCAGGGAGCGGTAGTGGGCCCTGTAGGTCTCGGTGAGGTGATCGACTGTGGTGCCCGCTGCCATTGCTTCGTCAGCATCCCCCCGCTGGGGCGGGATCTGGGCGGCGGTGCGGGCGGCCGGCCAGGGAGCGATCACCGGCATGCCGCCCGACGGGTGCGAACGCGGACGCAGTGCGCTGCCGCCGCGCCGCGGGGCGGTTGCGATGCTGATGACCTCTGCCACGCCTGTTGGACACGCTTCCCCCCGTCAGGGTTGTACACGCGAGGCGCCGCGTCTGACGATGCGCCGCGTGACGATGCGTCATATGCCCTCATGCGTACCAGCTCTTCCTCAATGCCCCGGTTCTGTTGCCGCCCTGAGAGACGGCAGCAAAGACGCCCCCCGGCCGCCGGCGGTTGCAGTGGGCGGGGAGCGCATCGTCGAACACTTCATCTGCCCAGTTCAAGAGGTCTGGACCAACGACTTGATCACAGGACCTGCAAGACCTTCACCAGTTCTCCAGATTAGGGAGTGGTCAGCTCCGCCGCCACGCATTCCGCGACCTGAACCGTGTTCAACGCGGCCCCCTTGCGCAGATTGTCACCGCATACGAAGAAGTCGAGCGCCCTCGGGTCGTCCATCGACCGGCGCACCCGCCCCACCCAGGTCGGGTCCGTGCCCACCGCGTCCGCCGGCGTGGGGAACTCGCCCTCGGCCGGATCGTCCACGAGCACCACGCCGGGCGCGCTCGCCAGGATCTCGTGGGCCTGCCCGACCGTGACCTCGTTCTCGAAGCGCGCGTGCACGGCCAGCGAGTGCGTGGTGACCACGGGGACCCGTACGCACGTCGCCGCCACCCGCAGGCCCGGCAGCCCCAGGATCTTGCGGGACTCGTCGCGGATCTTCAGCTCCTCGGAGGACCAGCCGTCCTCGCGCAGCGATCCGGCCCACGGCACCACGTTCAGCGCGAGGGGGGCCGGGAAGGGGCCCAGCGCGTCGCCGACCGCCCGGCGCACGTCACCGGGCTGCGTGCCCAGCGAGGACCCGGCCACGGCGGCCAGCTGCGCCCGCAGCGCGTCCACGCCCGCCTTGCCCGCCCCGGAGGCCGCCTGGTACGAGGAGACGACCAACTCGGCCAGCCCGAACTCGGCGTGCAGCGCCGCCACCGCGACGATCATCGACAGCGTGGTGCAGTTCGGCGCGGCGACGATGCCGCGCGGGCGCACCCGCGCCGCGTGCGCGTTCACCTCGGGCACCACCAGCGGCACGTCCGGATCCATCCGGAAGGCGGCGGAGTTGTCGATGACGACCGCGCCCTTGGCCGCGGCGATCGGCGCCCACTGCGCGGAGACCTCGTCCGGCACGTCGAACATGGCGACGTCGACGCCGTCGAACGCCTCCTCGCCCAGCGCGACGACCTCGGTCTCCTCGCCGCGCACGACGAGCCGGCGCCCGGCCGAGCGCCGGGAGGCGACGAGACGGATCTCGCCCCACACGTCCGCGCGCCGCGAAAGGATCTCCAGCATGACCGTGCCGACGGCACCGGTGGCGCCGACGACGGCGAGCACCGGCTTACGGCCGGTGGTCATCGACCGGTGCCCCCGTAGACGACGGCCTCGTCGCTCTCGCTGTCCAGGCCGAAGGCGGAGTGCACCGCCCGGACGGCCTCGTTCACGTCGTCGGCGCGGGTGACGACGGAGATGCGGATCTCGGAGGTGGAGATCAGCTCGATGTTCACCCCGGCGTTCGACAGCGCCTCGAAGAACGTCGCCGTGACGCCCGGGTTGGTCTTCATCCCGGCGCCGACCAGCGAGATCTTCGCGATCTGGTCGTCGTAGCGCAGGGAGTCGAAGCCCACGCGCTCCTTCGTCCGCTCCAGCGCCTCGACGGCCTTGCGGCCCTCGGTCTTCGGGAGGGTGAAGGAGATGTCGGTCAGGCCGGTGGACGCCGCGGAGACGTTCTGCACGACCATGTCGATGTTGATCTCGGCGTCCGCGATAGCCCGGAAGATCGTCGCGGCCTCACCCGGCTTGTCCGGCACACCGACGACCGTGACCTTGGCCTCGGAGGTGTCGTGCGCGACGCCCGAGATGATCGCCTGCTCCATCGGCTGGTCCCCTTGCGGTTCGTTGCTGACCCAGGTGCCCTGGAGCCCCGAGAAGGACGAGCGCACGTGGATCGGGATGTTGTAACGGCGTGCGTACTCGACGCAGCGGTGCAGCAGCACCTTGGAACCGGAGCTCGCGAGCTCCAGCATGTCCTCGAACGAGATCCAGTCGATCTTGCGGGCCTTCTTCACCACCCGCGGGTCGGCCGTGAAGACCCCGTCGACATCGGTGTAGATCTCGCAGACCTCGGCGTTCAGCGCGGCGGCCAGGGCGACGGCGGTGGTGTCGGAACCGCCGCGGCCCAGGGTCGTGATGTCCTTGCTGTCCTGGGACACGCCCTGGAAGCCGGCCACGATCGCGATGTTGCCGGAGTCCACGGACTGCTGGATGCGGCCCGGCGTGACGTCGATGATGCGCGCCTTGCCGTGGACCGCGTCCGTGATGACACCGGCCTGGCTGCCGGTGAAGGACTGCGCCTCGTGGCCGAGGTTTTTGATCGCCATCGCCAGCAGCGCCATGGAGATCCGCTCTCCGGCGGTCAGCAGCATGTCGAACTCACGACCGGCAGGCATCGGCGAAACCTGCTCGGCGAGATCGATCAACTCGTCCGTCGTGTCGCCCATCGCGGAAACCACGACGACCACCTGGTGGCCGTTCTTCTTGGCTTCCACGATTCGCTTGGCGACCCGCTTGATGCCTTCGGCATCGGCAACGGAGGAGCCTCCGTACTTCTGCACGACAAGGCCCACGTGCGCTCCTCGCAGCTCTGTGTAATGCGGTCGGCTCAGTCTAACGAGCGGTCGGAATCAGCCATGCCGATATCGCATGGTGAGACGTGTCGACCGCTCGTGATCGCGGACGGTGCTCCGTCGGACCGCCCGCGATCGCTCCTTCCCGCTGCGGCCCGCACCACTCACTTTGTGAGCTGCACCATACGGGGGTCGGCGCCGGGGTGGGCGCCGGAGGCGCGCAGCGCATCGGCGTCGCGTTACGGCGCCGACGTCCCGAGGTTATTCGGCGGTCGCTTCGATGATCGAGGAGAAGGTCTTCGTGGCGAGGACCCGGCTCACCCGGAACCCCGCCTCGCCGAGCAGGGCGCGGAACTCCGCCTCCGTGCGTTCGCGGCCCCGCAGGCAGGCCAGCATCACCATGTCCAGGCCCTTGGCGAAGTGCGGGTCGTTGCCCTGCGGGAGGATCGCGTCCACCGCCAGCAGCGTGCCCCCGGGGGCGATCACCGCGCGGACCGCGCGCAGGATGCGCAGGCAGTCCTCGTCGTTCCAGTCGTGCAGGATGTGCTTCAGCAGGTAGACGTCGCCGCCCGGGGTCACGGCCTCGAAGAAGCTCCCGGCGTCCGTGCGCCAGCGGCCCGCCGTCTCCTTGACGTCCAAGAGGTGTGTGGCGACGGTCTGTTCCTGGTCGAACAGGACGCCCGACAGCCCGGGGTTGCGCGTGAGCACCGCTCGCAGGAAACCGCCCCGGCCGCCGCCGACGTCCACGACCGTGCCGGTGGCCGGAAACACGTACGCCTCGGCCACGACCTCGTCCTCGGGGCCCGACATGGCGGCCATGCCCGTGTCGAACCGGGCCCGGGCCGCGGCGTCCGTGTGCAGGTAGTCGAAGAAGGGCATGCCGTACGCCGCGTCGAAGGGCGTCTCGCCCGTGCGCAGAGCGTCCTCCAGACCCTCGGCCGAGCGCCGGAAGACCTCCTCGGTGAGCCAGATCATCCCGCTGTGCGCCGAGCCGGGCACGTCCGAGCGCAGCAGCTCGGCGGACGGCGTGAGGCCGAAGGCGCCCTGCTCGTCCTCCCGGAAGACGCCGCGCGTGGCCAGCAGCCGCAGCACCCTGCGCAGCGTCGGGCCGTGCAGGCCCGCGCGACGGGCGAGCTCGTCGGGCTGGAGCGGGCCGCCCGCGAGGTGGTCGGCGACGCGGTGGACGGTGACGGCGCGCAGTGCGGAGGCGTGGAAGAGGCCGAACGCGACCTCGCTCAACTGGGTTGTCAGAGCCGGGTGATCCGTGCCGGGAGTGACGTCCATGTCCTTTGTCCCCTATCCCCTCGTGTATCCCGTCGTGCCGGTTCTGCCTGGAAGGCTACGAAGGGGACGGAGGACGTGGACGTCGAATCCTCAACTATGGCCGAAGTACGCGGGCCGAGGTACGCGCACACGCATCACGGGGATGCATGGGATGCATGGGATGCGCGGGTATGTATACGGGATACGGGCCGGCCGAGGCCGGCCCGGTCAGGCGCCCCGCAGCCCCAGCGGGCCCGCGATCTCGGCCTCCATGACGCGGCCCGCCTCCTCGGCGAGCTGCTCCTCCGTGGCCGCGGAGTCCGTGTCGAGGTCTCCCAGCTCGTCCAGCGGCTGGTCGAGGCGGACGTGGGCGACCAGCGACTGCAGGGCGCGCAGGGCGGCCGAGGCCGTCGGCCCCCAGTTGGACAGGTAGGAGAACTGCCACCACCACAGGGCCTCGCTGACCCGGCCGTCGCGGTAGTGCGCCATGCCGTGCCGCAGGTCGGTGATGATGTCGGCCAGGTCGTCGGAGATCCGGCAGGCGACGGGGGCGGAGCGCGGCACGTACGGGTCGAAGACCTCGGAATAGACGTCCACGGGGTCGAGGAGGCGGGCGAAGCGCTCCCGCAGCTCGTCGACGTCGGGCTCGGGGCCCACGTCGGGCTCGTACCGCTCGTCGGGGAGGAAGTCCTCGTGCGCGCCGAGCCTGCCACCGGTGAGGAGGAGCTGGGAGACCTCCAGCAGCAGGAAGGGCACGGCACTGTCGGGCTCATCGCCGCGCGACACCTCGGCGACGGCGACGATGAAGCTCTCGATGGAGTCCGCGACCGAGACCGCGAAGTCGTCGGGGTCGCGCTTGGCGTCGTGCAGCGTTGCGTCAGACATCGAGAAGTCGTCTCCCTTCGAAGGCACGCCCGAGCGTGACCTCGTCGGCGTATTCAAGGTCTCCCCCTACGGGGAGGCCGCTGGCCAGCCGCGTGACCTTGAGCCCCATGGGCTTCACCATGCGGGCGAGGTACGTGGCGGTGGCCTCACCTTCCAGATTGGGGTCGGTGGCCAGAATCAGCTCGGTGACGGTGCCGTCCGCGAGCCGGGCGAGCAGCTCGCGGATGCGCAGATCGTCGGGACCGATGCCCTCGATGGGGCTGATCGCCCCGCCGAGCACGTGGTAGCGGCCGCGGAACTCTCTCGTCCGCTCGATGGCGACGACGTCCTTGGACTCCTCCACGACGCAGATCACCGAGGGGTCGCGGCGCGGGTCCTGGCAGACCCGGCAGCGCTCCTCCTGGGCGACATTGCCGCAGACCGCGCAGAAGCGGACCTTGGCCTTGACCTCGGTCAGCGCGTGGGCGAGCCGGCGGACGTCGGCCGGCTCGGCCTGGAGGATGTGGAAGGCGATCCGCTGCGCGCTCTTGGGACCGACGCCGGGCAGCCTGCCCAGTTCGTCGATGAGGTCCTGGACCACGCCTTCATACACGGATCGAATGCTCCTTCTCGGTGTTGTCGAGCTGCTTCAGAGCTGCTTCAGAACGGCAGGCCCGGGATGCCGCCGCCCAGGCCCTGGGCGAGCGGGCCGAGCTTCCGCTCCTGCAGCTGCTGGGCGGAGGCGTTGGCGTCGCGGACGGCGGCGAGGACGAGATCCGCGAGGGTCTCGGTGTCCTCGGGGTCGACCGCCTTGGGGTCGATGACGAGGGCCTGCAGCTCCCCGGCGCCGGTGACCGTGGCCTTCACCAGGCCGCCGCCCGACGAGCCCTCGACGGGCGTGCGGGCGAGCTCTTCCTGCGCCGCGGCGAGATCCTGCTGCATCTTCTGCGCCTGCTGGAGGAGCTGCTGCATGTTGGGCTGGCCACCACCGGGAATCACGGTTTCGCTCCTGGCTGTCGACGACGTCGTTGCTTGCTTGTCGTTGCGTGCTTGTAGGTGCTGTTGTTGCTGCGCCGATTGCTTCGGTAGCCCGAGCCTACGTGGTTGCCGCTTCCCGCGCCCCATGCCGGGGGAAGAAGAACAGGGGGCGCCCGGGGGCGCATGCAGCGCACCCGGGGTTCTCCCTGCTCCTGCGACCGGTCACTCGTTGGCGATCTCTTCGATGACCGTCGCGCCCAGCTCACGGACGATGAGGTCGTGGCCGGTCAGGGCGGTGTCGTCGAGGTCGGGGTCGTCCTCGGCGGGCATGTCGTCCTCGGGGGCGACGGGCGGGGGCTCCGGCTCGCGGTACCCCTGCGCCGCCGGGGGCGGG
>NZ_JBPQTS010000196.1:0-11110 GCF_051386455.1 Streptomyces sp. URMC 124 | reverse complement strand
GCCCCCTCCCGCGGGTCGACGTCGTCATGCACCACTGCGACGCGGACCCGCTGCTGTTCAACGCCGCCGTCGAAGCCGGCGCCCAGGGCATGGTCCTCGTCGCCACCGGCGCGGGCAACGCGACCCCCGAGGTCGCCGCCGCCGTCGAGGCGGCGGTCTCCCGCGGCGTGCTCGTCGCCCTGACCACCCGGGTGCCCTCCGGATCCGTCGCCGAGATCTACACCCAGGGCGGCGCCGTGGACCTCGCGGCCGCCGGAGCGGGGCTGCCGGAGGGGTCGGCGAAGGCGTCGGCGGCCAGGGTCTGCACCTTGATCGTGCCCCGTGCGGCGTGCACCTGCCCGTCGAAGGCGACCAGGACGCCCATGCCGCGCATGGCCGCCGTGCCGGCCGTGAGCAGGGCGTCGTGGAGGTTGCGCGGCCCGTCGCCGTCCGCCGCTTCGAGCGGGAGCTGGGCGCCGGTGAAGACGACCGGGCGGGGGTCGTGGTGGTGGAGGTCGACGAAGAAGGCCGACTCCTCCAGCGTGTCGGTGCCGTGCGTGACCACGATGCCGTCGACACCGGGATCGGCGAGGACCTCGTGGACGGTGCGCAGGAGGGCGAGCTGGTCGCGGGTGGTGAGGCGGGCGCTGTTCACGCTCATCAGGTCGACGACCCGCACGGATATGCCCTCGGGCACCGCTGCCGTGGCCAGGACGTCGCCGCCCCGCGCGTCGGCGGCGAAACCGGAGCCCTGCCAGCGGCTGGCGATCGTTCCGCCCGTGCTGATGACGACGACCTGTCCCACGTCTGCCGCCCTTTCTGAAGATCACTGCACCGAAGTTCACTGCGGCCGTCCGCGGGGGAGCGGCGACCGGGGGTAACCATAGGACGAATCGGACGCAATTGGATCGCTGATTTGAGCGCGCGGGGCGCCCCGCCGTGGTGGATAATTACGCAGTGGACGGAATCGACAGAAATATCTTGCGCGAGCTCCAGGCCGACGGCCGTCTGACCATCCAGGAGCTCGCCCACCGCGTCGGCCTGACCCCCTCCCCGTGCATGCGCCGCGTCCGCCAGCTCGAACAGGACGGGGTCATCCAGGGCTACCGGGCGGTCATCAACCCCGAGGCCGTCGGCCGGAGCTTCGAGGTCCTCGTCTCGATCGAGGTCAAGCGCGACCGCGAGGCCGTCGAGGCCTTCGAGGCGGCGCTCCAGGACATCCCGGACGTCATCGAGGCCTACCGGCTCTTCGGCAGCCCCGGCTGCCTGCTCCGCATCGCGGTCGCCGACCTCACCGCGTACGAGCGCCTGTGGATCGAGCGCCTCACCACGCTCTCGGGGATCACCGAGGTGAACTCGCAGATCATCATGAAGCGGATCAAGGAACCGCAGGGGCTGCCGGTGGGGCCCTGAGGCTCCGGGACCAGGGCGACGGTGGCGTACGCGTCCGCGCACGGGCATGATCGTCCGATGCCTTCTCTCGGACTGGTGACCCTCGTCGTGCGCGACTACGACGAAGCCATCGCCTTCTACTGCGACGCCGTCGGCTTCGAGCTGCTGGAAGACACCCGGATCGACGCCGGGAAGAGGTGGGTGGTCGTGGCTCCGCGCGGAGCGCGGGAAACGGCGATCCTCCTCGCCAGGGCCGCGGACGCACCACAGGCCGGCCGGATCGGGGACCAGACGGGCGGCAGGGTCGGCTGGTTCCTCAACACCGATGCGTTCGACAGCGATTACGCGCGCATGCGGGCGGCCGGGGTCGTCTTCGAGGAAGCGCCGCGGAGCGAGCCGTACGGCACGGTGGCGGTCTTCCGGGACCTGTACGGCAACCGCTGGGACCTGATCCAGCTGAACGGTGGTGACGGCTGACCGGGGCAGTGGTGCGAAGCGCCCTTGAATCTCCCCCTGGAGGAGTTCCTACCGTACCGGCGAGCGCGGACGGCCCCGGTGGCCGTTTCCGCGGAGTGCGGTATGCGAGGAGGCGATCATGACGGCGTTCGTGCTGGTGGCGGGCCCTTTCACCGGGGGCTGGGTGTGGCGGGAGGCGGCCGCCCGGCTGGAGGAGTCGGGAGCCGAGGTGTACCCGGCGACGCTCACCGGCATGGGAGACCCCGCCCGTCCGGCCGGGCCGGGGACGGACCTGGAGACGCACATCGAGGACGTGGTCCGGCTGATCGACCGGATCGACGCGCCGGAGGTCGTGATCGTCGGCCATGACTACGGCATCCACCCCGTGCTGGGAGCCGCCGACCGGCGGCCGGAGCGGATCGCCCGCATCGTCTACCTGGACGCGGGCCTGCCCCAGGACGGCGACCCGGCGGTCGCGCTGGTGCCCGACCAGGCGGTCAGGGAGGGGCTGTTGCAGCAGCCCGGGCCGGGTGAGAGCGGCGGGCCGGTTCCCCCGCCGCAGTACGACGAGTGGCAGCGCTGGGGCAGCACCGACGGCATCCCCCCGGAGGCCCTGGCCCGCATGACCCGGCTCGCCGTGCCGCAGCCCGCGCGCACGCTCACCCAGCCGCTCCGGCTGACCGGCGCCGCCTCGGGACTGCCGACGACGGGCGTCCTGTGCACCGCCAACGGCTCGAACATCGAGATGGTCGAGTTCCTGGTCACGTCGGGCCCGCCGCAGTTCCGGTGGCTCGCCGACCCCCGGGTGACCTTCTTCGAACTCGCCACCGGCCACTGGCCGATGCTCTCCTCGCCCGGCGAACTGGCCGGAGTGCTGCTCCGTGCCGCTGCGGGCGAGGGCCACCGGGTGACCGCGGCGGCGAGCGAGCAGCCCCCGCATCTGCGGTCCTTCCTGCTGGACGTGGAGGAGCGGCCGCGCGAGCGGGTGGGACAGATGGATCTGTACCTGCCGGAGCTTCCGGACGCGTTGGACGTGCCGGATGCGCCGGGTGCGCCGGGTGCGCCGGGTGCGCCGGATCTGCCGGGCGCGGACGCCGCGCAGGATGCCGGCCGGCCCCGACCCGCGGTGGTGTTCGTCCACGGCGGCCCGGTCGCCCCCGACGTACGGCCCACGCCGCGCGACTGGCCCGCCTACATCGGCTATTGCCGGTACGTGGCGAGCCTGGGAGCGGTCGGAGTGATGCTGGACCACCGGCTGCACGGCCTCTCCGACTACGCGCGTGCCGCGGAGGACGTCGCCGCGGCGGTGGAGCGCGTACGGGCCGATCCGCGCGTCGACGGGGACCGCATCGCGCTGTGGTACTTCTCCGGCGGCGGGCTGCTGTCGGCGGACCGGCTCGCGGAGCCGCCGCCGTGGTTGCGGTGCGTGGCGATGACGTACCCCGTGCTGGCGCCGCTCCCGGGCTGGGGGCTCGTGGAGGCCCGGTTCCGCCCGGTGCAGGCGGTGGGCGCGGCCGGGCAACTGCCCGTCGTGCTCACCCGGGTGGGGCTGGAGAACGCGGCGATCGCGGCGACGGTCGAGGAGTTCCTGAGCGCCGCGGAGAACTGCGGCGCCGGCGTCGAGGTGGTCGACGTGCCGCTCGGTCACCACGGGTTCGAGACGATCGACCACACGGAGGAGGCGCGGGACGCGGTGGAGCGGGCGGTGCGGTCGGTGCTGGGGCACTTGACGAGCTGAACCTGCCGCGGCCGGTGCACGGTGCTCGGTGCCGGGTGCTCGGCGCCGGGTACCCGGTACCCGGTACCCGGTACTGAGTACCCGCGTCCGGCGCCGCGATGACCGGACGATCATCTTCCGTAACTCTTTACGTTCTGCCGTTGCACGTTCCGGCCGTGGCGGTCGCCTATATGGGCGGAGGACGAAGAAGGGTTCCTCCGACAGGGGCAGCAGGCGGCGTCCGGGGGAGCGTGCGCCGCCGGTGCGCCCGAGCCGCTTGTCCGCCGACCGGAGGGATCCCTGCTTCCGTGAAATCTCAACTCGCCGGCGACCTGCTCACCGCAGCGCTGGTCGCACGCGTCTTCGCCGGTGATGCCTGGCACCTCCTGCGGCGCGCCGCAGCCGCCACGGTACGCATCGGCCTGAACCATCAGCCCGCGCCGCCGCGCCCCCTCGAGGGCGCGCCCCGGCGCCGGCGGGTGGGAGGGACGCGATGAACCCCGGCCCCGCACACCCTCCCCGCACAGGCGTCATCCCCGTGACCGGACTCCCCGCCGACTACCGCGCCTTCCACGAGCTCTACCGCGGCATCTACATCCACTGGGCCGAGCTCTACCTGCGCCACCGCCACGACGCCGAGGAAGCCGTCGACCAGGCCTTCGAAGAGCTCTACCTCGCCTGGTCCGAAGTGCTCTCCCAGGAATCGCCCAACGCCTACGCCTGGGCGGTCGTCCGCCACCGCACCGTCGACACGGCCCGGGCCCGGGGACGGCGCCCTGCCGTCATCGACACCGCCGCCTTCGAGACCACCGCGCTCCACCACGCGCTCGACCCCATCGGCGAGCTCGAACACAGCCTGGCCGTCTACGACGCCATCCACGCCCTGCCCGAACGCCAGCACGACGTCATCGTCCTGCTCCACGTCCTGGGCCACTCCACCCGCGAGGTCGCCAGCATCATGGGCATCACCCCCGCCGGCGTGCGCTCCGCCGCACGCTTCGCCCGCCACCGCCTCCAGCACGCCCTCGGCCTCGACCAGGGCCCCTCCGGCGACGAAGGAGGGACGGACAGGTGACCGGCCACACCTCGCTGGAGCTGGCGCTGGCCCGGGTACGGCTCGTCCGGCCGCCCTACACCGTGGCCGACACCCAGGCGGCCGAGGCCCGGCTGGCGGCCCGCATCACCGCCCGGATGCTGCACGGCGCCCTCTCCTTCGACGACCAGATGGCCCCCGCCCGCACCGCCGCGGCCCGCACGGCCGAGCGCAGCGACCTGCCCCACCGGGCCTTCCGGCGCCAGTTGCAGGCGCTGTGCCGCACCGTCGTCACCCGCAACCTCCACGAGCTGGGCGGATTCCTCACCTGCCGCATCCTCGAACCCGCGGGCGCCCTCGTCCTGGGCTGCGTGCTGCACCTCGCCGAGCGCGGGGACTCCGCCCAGTTCTGGTGGCAGTTCGCCGCCGGAGCGGGCAACCGCGGCGCGGCCTGCTGCCTCTACCTGCACCACATGGCCCTCGGCGAGCGCCGCGAAGCCGAACTGTGGCACGAGCAGGCCGGGCTCGAACACCTCATCCCCAAAACGCCCGAGACGATCGACCGCACGGACCTCAACGCGGTCCTGAGCCTCCTCGCCCACCTCCGCGGCACCAGCGTCTTCTCCGCCGCCACCAACGCCGTCATCGCCTACGTCCCCCACGCCCTCGACGACAACGACGCCCTCGACCTCCCCCTCCCCGACCCCGACTTCGCCGAACGCATCGAAGAACTGACGTCCATCGCGTCCTGATCCCCGAACGCCCTGAACGACGCGGCGTCCCCCGGACGGGGCGAGATCCCGGCCCGGGGGACGCCGCACCGGCATGCCCGTCGTGCCCGCTGATTTACGGAGGTCGGCCTCAGGCCCCTCGCCGCCTCGGGTACGGGTGAGGGTGGAGCCACGCTGTTCCATGGCCGCCCGGACAGTGGGGCGCAGCAGCGCTCCGCCTCCGTACGCCCGTCCGGCCGTGAAAGACGGCAGCAGCAAGCGGGTGGGGGCCGTGGCACGTGATGATGGTCCCCCGATATGTCGAATCACGAGGTCAGGAGCTCCGATGCCTAGGCGCGTTCATCAGCCGCTGGAGGACGAGGAGGTCGACTTTGTCCTCAGGATGAGCGAAGGCCCGGTCCTCGCCTACTTCTCCGGAACATGGCCGAAGGCGATCGAGGCCTGCCGGGCCATGGACGTTGTCGTGGGCCGGATCGCCGACGAGTACGCGGGCCTCCTGACAGCCGTCAAGATCGACATCACCCGCTGCCCGGAGGCGACCAAGCGGTACGGCGTCACCGGAGCCCCGTCCGTCGTCCTGCTCAAGGAAGGTGCGGTGGCGGCACGCAGCGCGGGACCGATGACCCACGCCGAGGTCCGGGATTTCCTGCTCGCCCACCTCTGACCGGCCGCCCGCTCTTCCCCGGCCGGGGAGGCGCATACCTCCGAGGTTCCAGGAAGCGGGGGATGAGCACCGAGGGGGCGTCGCCGGGGGAGAGGTGCAGGTTCCGCAGGGCCGGGGCGGTCACACGCTCACCACCGCGATGGCTTCGATCAGGAGCGCGGCGACGCCGGTGCCGTGCGGGTCGGTGTGGCTCTCGTGGTCGCCGACGTCGAACGGCGCGGGAGGCGAACCAGGTCCGGGGGCCACATGGTTGGAGCAGGGCGAGATGCTGAAGGCGGGCCGGGAGCAACTGGTAACCGCCCTCGACAACACCGACACTGCGCTGACACGTTCAAGTAGGCCGGCCGGTAGCCGTCCGGGCCCCGGCTGCCCGGCCGGGGCCTGCCATCTGCCTGTCGTCGATCACGAGACGGTGCTCCAGCCCTTTACGGGACGGTCCCCCCCCGAGGCCCCCAGCGCATACGGGACGATGCGGGCGCCCCTGCCGCAGCAGACAAGGTCGCGCCCGAGGAGAGCGTGCACGCCCGGTACGGGCTCGAAGGCCCGGACAGTGGCACCGGGGCAGAGGTGAAAACACGCCGAGGACGGCACCAACGTCAGCAACGACCGAGCCGGGCAGAAGAACAACGCCGACCCGCAGGCAGGCACCCCGTACGACCATCCCCTCGCAGAAAAGATGCGTCACAACGTCGGCACAGGCCACGACGGGACGGGAATGTGACTGCGATCACAATTCGGCTTGTCGCGCCCTCAGTCTTCGCCGATTTTGGCCAATTACCTCTCAGGGCCCTCCCGATTGGCTGGATGTCCAGTGTCCCGGCGCTTATCTATGTGCGCACACCACGGGTATTTGAAAGCTGGCCGGTATGGATGCTTCTGAAAGCCTTGCTGTGCATGCGACGGTGGAGGCTGCTGTCTCATCGGAGAAAGGGAGAGAGAGTGAATCTGTCCATGCGTCGCTCCGTCGGTATCGCCGCCGCCACTATGGCGGCTCTGGCCGCTACAGCCCTGCCGGCCACGGCCGCGAGCACCGGTGTTGCCCCGATCAACCGCACGAACTGCAACCAGAACGACTATTTCGAAATACACAACAACAACGGCCACGACACGCTCTGCTTCGCCAACCGCGGAGAAATGCCCGTCGCCATCTACGGCGTCAACTGGGTAGAGTCGGGAAACAACGCCGTGACCTTCCAGTTCCAGCGTAACGAGAGTGACCCGAGACTCGAGACCGTCAGCCTCAACAAGTGGGGCCAGTGGTCGCCGGGTCAGGCGTACATTCACAAGATCATATGGATCAAGATCCACTGACATAGGGTTTATGGGAGGGGCGCCCCGACGGGTGCCCCTCCTGGCTGTGCCGCTGACCGGCAACTTTAGGGGCGTCGTGCACTACGACAGCGGCGAGGTATTCACTACCACGGGCCGGCCCCGGGGCCAGCGGCCAGCGTGCGAGGGGCGTCGTAAGGACGTGGGGCCGGTTTCCGGCGCGGCCGCTATCGAGTACGGCCGGCCGAGAGCGCCGGGCCCACGGCGGTGCTCGGGTGTGAGCGCGAGATCAACCCGGTTCGCGACTGCGCTGAACGGCCCTGGTGGGTCCCCTGACCGGGGGAGACACGCCCCGCTCGTCCGACTCCCGTCCGGACCGGTTCCTACGGTGGAACGAGTCCGCTCCGTAGCCCCGTACCGTCGGAGAGAAGAGGCGTCATGCCGGTGAAGGTCAGTTACCCGGGCGTCTACATCGACGAGGTCAAGAGCTCCGTACGGACCATCACCGGCGTTCCGACGTCGATCGCCGCCTTTGTCGGCTGGGCGCCGCGGGGGCGTACCGACCGGCCGGTGCACATCACCTCGTGGGGCGACTACGAGAAGCAGTTCGGGGGCCTGCACAAGAACAGCGCCATGAGTTACGCCGTGGAGCAGTTCTACCGCAATGGCGGGGCCGAGGCGGAGATCGTGCGGGTGGTGCCGAAAGCGCAGGAGACGGATATGCCTCTGCGCCTCGGCGCAAAGGCAGCCGGTAGTCCTGGCGGCAATGACAGCCGTCCCCAGGTGGCGCCCATCGGCCCCGGGGCATGGGCGAAGAAGCTCCGAGCGCGGGTTGAAGAGGCATTGGGGGACGACGGGAAAGCGAAGAAGGACGCCTACAACCTCAGGATCCTCGACAAGGGCACCGGGGTGGAGGAGACGTACCTGAACGTCAGCGTGCGCGAGGACAGCCCCCGCAGTTTGCGCAGGGTCCTTGCGGGTTCACAGCTTGTCAAGTGGCTCAAGGACGGGCAGGGAAACGAAGCTCCGGCCGCAAACAAGACCGACCCGAAAATCACCGACCAACTGCGTGACGACGAGCCCGACGAGCCCGACGACGAGCCCGCCGCCGAAGGCGACGAAGCCGAAGAGGGGGCACAGCCGAAGCCGGCAGCGGCGGCGAAGGACAAGAGCGGCGGACGCTACACGACGATCGACCTGTCCAAGGCGCCGGATGACAGTCTTCCCGCCGAAGAGGATTACATCGGGGAGGGGCGCCAAGCCGGGAAGCTGGGCCTCTATCAGCTGCTCAAGACCGACATCTTCAACATCCTGTGCCTCCCGGAGGTCACGCAGAACAAGGACCTGGCGGCTCAGGTCCGCCTAAACCTGCTGTCCGCGGCGGCGGATCTCTGCGTCAAGCAGCGTGCCATTCTGCTCGTCGACCCGCCTACCGAATGGACCGATGCGGCCACGGCGGACGGCGTCGTGGAGCTGGCCAGGAAGCTGCCGATCACCGGCGGCGATGCCCGCAACGCCGCCATCTACTTCCCCCGCGTCCTGGCCTCCGACTCCCGTCGTGACGGTCTCGTGCGGGACTTCCCGCCCTGTGGGGTCATGGCCGGAGTGATGGCCCGTACCGATGCGCAGCGTGGTGTGTGGAAGGCGCCGGCCGGCACCGACGCCTCGCTCAACGGAGTGCAGGGGCTGGAGATGCCGCTGACCGACCTGGAGAACGGGCGGCTCAATCCGCTCGGCGTCAACTGCCTGCGCGAGCTGCCCGCCGTGGGGCCGGTCGCCTGGGGGGCCCGGACCATGCGGGGGAACGATCAGCTCACCGACGAGTGGAAGTACCTTCCCGTGCGCCGGCTCGCCCTCTTCGTGGAGGAGAGCCTGTACCGGGGCACCCAGTGGGTGGTGTTCGAGCCGAACGACGAGCCGCTGTGGGCCTCGATCCGGCTGAACATCGGCGCCTTCATGAACTCCCTCTTCCGCGAGGGGGCGTTCCAGGGCCGCACGCCCGCCGAGGCGTACCTCGTGAAGTGCGACCGGGAGAACAACCCGCAGAACGACATCGACCGCGGGATCGTCAACATCCAGGTCGGGTTCGCGCCGCTCAAGCCCGCGGAGTTCGTGATCATCCACATTCAGCAGCTCGCCGGCCAGGTCCAGGTCTAGGCATCAGGCCCAGGCCCAGGTGCAGGTCGCAAGAGGCAGGAGGAGCGAGGACGATGCCGGAGATCACGCGCCGGGACCCGTACAAGAACTTCCGGTTCCGGGTGAAGTTCGGCGGCGGGACGACGTACATCGCGGGGATCAGCAAGGTCAGCGGTCTGAAGCGGACCACCGAGGTGGTCAAGCACCGCGACGGCGGCGATCCGGGGACCAGCCGCAAGCTGCCCGGGCGCACCGAGTACGAGGCCATCACCCTGGAGCGCGGCTGCACGGCCGACACCGCCTTCGAGGAGTGGGCGAACAAGGTGTGGAGCCTGCGCAAGTCGGCCGGCGGGCTGGAGACCTCGTTGAAGGACTTCCGCCGCGACCTCATCATCGACGTGTTCGACGAGGCCGGGCAGCAGGTGCTGTCGTACTCCGTCCACGACTGCTGGGTGTCGGAGTACCAGGCGCTCCCCGACCTCGACGCGAACGCGAACGCCGTCGCCTTCGAGCACATCAAGCTGGAGCACCACGGCTGGGTGCGCGAGCCCACCACCCCGCCGCAGCTCCCGCAGTTCACCGACACCGCCTCGGGGTGACGGCGTGGTGGTGGCCGAGCTGACCGAGGCGCAGCTGCTGGCGGTGTGGGAGTCCGGAAGCGGGCAGGGCCCGCAGGACCGGGCCCTGCTGCTCGCCAGGACCGCCGTGGGCGACACCGAGCCCGTCGCCGACCTCACCCTGGCCGGGCTCCACGCCCTGCTGCTCGGCTTCCGCGAGCGCGCCTTCGGCAGCTCGCTGCCCTGCGCCACCGACTGCCCGGCGTGCGGCGAACCGCTCGAAGTCGCCGTCGAGACGGCCGAACTGCGCCCGCCGGCCCCGGCCCCGGCCCCTGCATCGGCGCCGGTCCTCGGGGCGCGCACCGAGCCGCCCACGGGAAGCTTCCGGGCGGCGGGCCGCGAGGTCACGTACCGCGCCCTGACCCTGAGCGACCTGCTGGCCGTCGCCCCGGGCGGCCGCGACTCCCGCCGGGCCCTGCTGCAGCGCTGTGTCGTCGCCACCACCCCGGACGCGGGCCCCCTGCCCGGCCACGTCCTGGAGGAAGTGGCCCGGCGGCTGCCCGGCGTCGACCCGGGCGCGGAGACGGCGGTGGCGCTGGAGTGTCCCGGGTGCGGGCACTCCTGGTCGGCGGAGCTGGACGTCCCCGGGCACCTGTGGGCCGAGATCGAGGGGTACGCGCGCCGCCTGCTGTACGAGGTGCACGCGCTCGCCCGCGCCTACGGCTGGACGGAGCGCGACGTCCTCGCCGTCAGCCCCGCGCGCCGCCGCTTCTACCTGGAGGCGGCCGGGTGAGCGACTTCGTGGACCGTCTGCTGGGCGCGCCGGGCCCGCGCCTCCGCCCGCGGCTTCCGTCCCTCTTCGACCCGGAGCCTCCTCGGCTGCGCGAGCCGGAGGAAGCGGAGGCGGCCGGGCCAGAGGCGGGAGCCGAAGGGCGTGCCGGTGCGAACGGGCGCGCCCTGTACGCCCGGCACGGCGGTGACGGCGCGGACAGGGGGAGCACCCGGGAGTCCGGCGGCGGGCCGGGCCGTCCGTCCGCAACGCCGCCGACGCCGGGTCCGCCGCCCGCCGAGAGCGCCTACGAGGCGGGTGTCGCGGTTTCCCGTCCCGCCTTCCGCGGAACGGCGCCGGCCGGGACGCCGGCCGGGACGCCGCCCAGGACGCCGGCCGGGACGCCG
>NZ_JBPQTS010000195.1:0-11149 GCF_051386455.1 Streptomyces sp. URMC 124 | reverse complement strand
CCCCCGGGCCGGAGCCCGGCCCGGGGGCGGGTCCGGGACCGGCCGGCGCCCCGGGGGAGGGTGCGGGGCCCGGGACCGGCCCCGGCGCCGGACCGGGTGCCGCCTGCCGCCGGCCGTGGTCCTGCCCGTTCATGCCGCTACGACGGGGGAATCCAGGTTCACGTTGTTGCGCGCGATCACGGGCCTGCCGGCGCCGTCCGAGGCGACCTCGAGCAGCGTCGGGAACCCCATGATCTGGAAGGCGTCGGTCAGGACCGGCTCGCTGCCCTGCACCACGACGCGGGCGACCGGGCTCAGCTCGGCGACCTGCCCCTTGGCCCGCTCGGGCGTGCCGACCACCACCGCCAGCACCTGCTTGCGGCCGCCGGGCACCGTCCGCGCGTACGCCGCGAACTTCGGCAGCATCTCGTGGCACGGGCCACAGCTGGGGGAGAAGAACGCCACCAGGGTGTCGCCCGTGAGCGACTCGCGGGTCAGCACCTCGCCGTCGACGGCGACGGCCCGGAACTCGCCCACCTCTTCGCCGACCTTGATGACGGGCGGTCTGCCGGGCGCGTTGCCGTCGGCCATCTTGGTCATCATCGCGGTGTGCTCCCGCAGCCGCTTGATCACCCCCAGGGTGAGGATCAGGTCGAGCGTACAGAGCAGTCCCACCAGGACCACTGCCGCGATCAGGACGGGCATGGAAGTCTTCTCCCTCGGAATCGGAATCGGAGTCGGTGGAGCCGGTTCACCGGCCGCGGGCGAGGCCCGGGGCCGCGTCGACCGGCCGGAACAGATCGAGGATGTCGTCGAGCGCGGCGACCAGCCCGCCCACGAGCAGGCCGCCGAGCACGGCCACCGCGGCGCCGCCGGGGGTGGTGGCCCCGGGCGCGGCGACGGCCGCCGCGCCGGTGACCGCGGCGGCCGCGAGGGCGACGTTGCGCACGATGTGCCTCGGCCCCAGCGGGCCGGCCGAGGCGCCGAAACACCGGCACGGCGTGCGCACGCCCCGTCGCACGGAGACCGCGATGGCGGTCGTGAAGACCGCCAGCAGTCCTGTTGCGACGACCAGTCCCGCCACCGTGGCGGCCACCACCGGCACGGCGAGGCACACGCACACCGCGCACTCGGCGACCACCACGGCACGGGCCACCGACCGGGCCCGGCGTGAGGGCACGATCCGCATGTCCTCCACCGAGATCACGAACCGGTCGAACGCTCTTCGCCCCGCTGACTTGCCGAGGGACGAGACGAGGAAGACCACGCCGATCAGACAGTGGATCGCGATGCCCAGATAGCCCACCTGGTTCTCCTCCTCCAGCTGTCGTCGTGACGTTCCCGGTCGGGGCGGTCGGTCATCGCCGGCCGTGTCCTTCAACCGGTCGGCGCGGAAGGGCCGTTCTCGGTGCCGTACTCAGCACCGTTCTCAGCATCGTTCTCAGTGCCGTTCTCCGTGCGGTGCTCGCGATCGTCAGCACTGACAGACGATCGTCGGGCAGCCGTTGGAGTTGCAGCAGGCCCAGCAGGGGGCGTTGTAGCCGCACTTGCCGCTGCACTGCCAGCAGGCGGGGTAGTTGCCGCAGGCCAGGAGCTCGGCCGCCGCGGCATCGATCTCGGGCACGAACTTCCCGAGCAGGCGACTGCCCAGCTCGGTGAGTTTTGCGTACATCAACACACTCCTCACGTGATCAGAATGCGATGGGATGTGATCGGATCGGGTGTGAACCGGGGTTGGGCCCGGTGCTTACGCCGGTCGAGTCTCATCGGGCCGCGGCAGGCCCGATAGTGCAGTTTCCGGCCGAGTGGGCGGGAGTGACGGGGCGAAGCGGCCGAGCTCCCGGTGGCGTGAAGCGGCCCTTGCGGGGCGCGGAAGTTGTGGTCCGGCTGCGCGGGCCCGCAGGGGGAGGAGCGTGCGCGGCCCGCTGCGCCCTTGCCCGGACCGGCCCATTCCTCTGCCCGGGCTGAATCCGTGCCTCCGTACGGGCGCGGAGTGCGCGCACTGGCCAGTGTCGGTGCGCGCCGTGCTTCTGCGCCACGGGCGGGCGGCGGCCGGGGGAGTAGGAGGGGTGCATTCCGGCCGACGGTCGCACGCCCGCGCACAAGGGACCGAGGAGGTGGTTCCGTTTCCTTGCGGGGCGTGGTAGGTCCGACGCCCAGGCTGTGTTCAGGCCTTCGTCGTGGCCTCCGCGCCGCGTACGGGGCGGCAGCCGCGGACGGCATGTCGACGTCCGGCCCCTGTTCCTCGTAGTCCGTGCGGACGCACGTGCCGTTGTCATGTCCCGGTGCGGCGGTGTTCGTACCGGGAATCGGGTCTCCGCCGGTGGTGTGCGGTCAGGGGCGCGGCGCGCGGGAGGGCGCCGGTCGAGGCGGCCGTAGCGGTGCTGACATCGCGTTCTGCCCCGCGTGCGGGGGCATGCCGGCGTCCGGTCGGCCAAGGCCGGTTCTGTCCGGCCCGCCGCCCCGGCCGGGCCGGCGGTACGTCAGGGGCGTGGTGCTCCCGTGCCGGGTGGGTGGAACGCGAACGCGTGTGTGAAGTGGCCTACGTGGGGTAGGAATTCGCCCATGGGGAGAGCCTTCCGGAGTGTCACTCGTGCTGCCGTCGCGCTCGCCGTCGCCTGTGCCGGGGCTCTGGTCGCCGCGCCCGCGGCTCCCGCGGCGTCCGCCGCGCCCGGGCAGCAGGCCGCCGCGGTCTCGGGCGGCTGCAGCACGGACCCCGGCGCGCAGGGCATCGCCACCAGTACGGCCACCGGTCCGCTCTCCGTTCCCCGTGCGGACGGCCGCACCGATCAATTCCAGGTGTTCTACGACTCCAGTGCCACGCAAGGCCTGCCGTTCGTGTGGCACCGCGCGCAGTCGGCGCCGGGTGGCCCCTACGGGCCCTGGGAGCGGGTCAGTGCCGGCACGGTCGGCCCCAAGGCGAGCTTCGTGACCGCCGTCGAGAACGCGGCGGGCGGGCTGGAGGCGTTCTGGCTCGACCACGGGGGCTTCTGCCACTCCGTGCAGGGGCCGGCGGGCGGGGCGTGGTCCGCCCCGGAGGGCTTCGGCCTCCAGCCGTACCCGTACCACGGCTTCCTCGTGCTCTTCAAACGGTCGAACGGCACGCTCATAGCCATGGCGTCCTCCGGCAAGCCGGACCGCTCCATGGAGTCGCGCACCCAGCTGAGCTCCGACGGCATCTGGCGCCCGGCGGACGCCATGGGCAAGGTGCCCGAGACGGGCATCGGCCTGAGCCAACCCGAAACGGTCACCGAACTGCCGGACGGACGGCTGAAGGTGACGGCCCGTGAGTGGAACCGCGACCGCTACTGGCAGATCACCGAGGTGGCTCCGGACAACGGGATACCCGGTGGGTGGTGGCCCGCGCAGTGGCAGCTGTGCACCACGCCCCGGTGTGACTGAACATGCCGTTCCGTCACCGTGCGGCTTCCCCGGTGTGAGCTTTCCGGCGAACGAAGTCGATCACTTGCCCGATGCGGGTTAGGTTAGCCTAAGCTAAGTCCCGCTTCGGGTGCCGCCCTGCACTCCTCGCGACCGCCTCGCCCTGCGGCGCGGTCGCAGTGCTGCACGGAATCCGATGCCGGCTCGGCCTTTCTTCGGTAGGCGGATGTGTGCGCATCCGTGCGGCTCCGTCCTGCCCTGGCAATGAACGACGCAAGGACGGAACATGGTGCGCACAGCTGTGGCGGGCGCGAGTGGTTACGCGGGCGGTGAGTTGCTGCGGCTGCTGCTGGGGCATCCCGACGCCGAGATCGGCGCGGTGACGGCCGCCTCCAACGCCGGCCGCCCCCTGGGAGAGGTCCAGCCCCACCTCACCCCGCTGGCCGGAAGGGTCCTCGAGGAAACCTCCCCGCAGGTTCTCGCCGGGCACGACGTCGTCTTCCTCGCCCTGCCGCACGGCCAGTCCGCCGAAATCGCCCGCGCGTTGGACCCGGACGTCCTCGTCGTCGACTGCGGTGCGGACTTCCGGTTGAAGGACGCGGGGGAGTGGGAGCGGTTCTACGGCTCCGCGCATGCGGGGACGTGGCCGTACGGGTTGCCGGAGCTGCCGGGCGGGCGGGAGGCGCTGCAGGGTGCGCGGCGTATTGCCGTTCCCGGCTGCTATCCGACGGCGGTGTCGCTGGCGCTGTTCCCGGCGTACGCGGCGGGGCTGGCGGGTCCGGAGGCCGTGGTCGTGGCCGCGTCGGGGACGTCGGGTGCGGGGAAGGCGGCCAAGCCGCACCTGCTGGGCTCCGAGGTCATGGGGTCCATGAGCCCCTACGGCGTGGGCGGCTCACACCGGCACACCCCGGAGATCGTGCAGAACCTCTCCGCGGCCGCCGGACGGCCCGTCAGCGTCTCGTTCACCCCCGTCCTCGTGCCGATGCCCCGTGGCATCCTCGCCACTTGCTCGGCCCCGGCACGGCCCGGAGTGACCGCCGACGCGCTCCGGTCTGCCTATGCACAGGCGTACGCGCACGAGCCGTTCGTTCACCTGCTGCCCGAAGGGCAGCAACCTTCTACCGGAGCCGTTGTCGGCTCCAACACCGCGCTGGTGCAGGTGGCGCTCGACGAGGCGGCGGGGCGGATCGTCGTGGTGAGCGCGATCGACAACCTGACCAAGGGCACTGCGGGTGGCGCGGTGCAGAGCATGAACGTCGCCCTCGGCCTCCCTGAGGAACTGGGCCTGCCGGACACGGGGGTGGCGCCGTGAGCGTCCGCCGGCTGATCGCGACCGTACTGGCGCGGCTGGTGCCGTGCGACCCCGTCGACGTCCGGGCCATGGGCGAGAACGAGGAGATGCAGTGAGCGTCACGGCAGCGAAGGGATTCACGGCGGCGGGTATCGCGGCCGGGATCAAGGAGAGCGGCAGCCCTGACCTGGCCCTCGTAGTCAACCAAGGCCCCCGTGTGGCCGCCGCGGGCGTCTTCACCTCGAACCGGGTGAAGGCTGCGCCGGTGGTGTGGTCCCAGCAGGTCCTCAAGGGCGGCCGCGTCTCGGCCGTGATTCTCAACTCCGGCGGGGCCAATGCCTGCACGGGGCCGGGCGGTTTCCGGGACACGCACGCCACTGCCGAGAAGGCGGCAGAGGTGCTGGGGCACAGTGCGGGTGAGATCGCGGTGGCTTCCACCGGTCTCATCGGTGTCCGGCTGCCGATGGACAAGCTCCTGCCGGGTATCGAGAAGGCCGCCGCGGGGCTCTCCGACCATGGTGGTGAGAAGGCTGCCATCGCGATCAAGACGACGGACACCGTGCACAAGACGGCCGTGGTGCAGGGGGAGGGCTGGACGGTGGGCGGCATGGCCAAGGGCGCGGGCATGCTCGCGCCGGGCCTGGCCACCATGCTCGTCGTCCTGACCACCGACGCCGACGTCGACGCGTCCGGTCTCGACGCCGCCCTGCGCGCCGCGACCCGCACGACCTTCGACCGGGTGGACTCCGACGGCTGCATGTCCACCAACGACACCGTGCTGCTGCTCGCCTCGGGTGCCGCCGGAGTCACTCCCACCCAGGGCGAGTTCGCCGCGGCGGTCCGTGCGGTGTGTGACGATCTGGCCGGTCAGCTGATCGGTGACGCCGAGGGTGCGAGCAAGGACATCCGTATCGAGGTCATCAACGCGGCCACCGAGGACGACGCGGTCGAGGTCGGGCGGTCCATCGCCCGGAACAACCTCCTCAAGTGCGCGCTCCACGGCGAGGACCCCAACTGGGGCCGGGTGCTCTCCGCGATGGGTACCACCTCCGCGGCCTTCGACCCCGACCGGCTCAACGTCGCCATCAACGACGTCTGGGTCTGCCGCAACGGCTCCGTCGGCGACGACCGCGGCCTCGTCGACATGACCCCTCGCGAAGTGCGCATCACCGCCGACCTGGCCGAGGGCGGCGAGTCCGCCGTCATCCGGTCCAACGACCTCACCGCCGACTACGTCCACGAGAACAGCGCGTACTCCTCATGAGCAGCAAGACGAGCAACACCATGAGCAGCAAAGCCCGTACCGTCATCGAAGCCCTGCCCTGGCTCCGGCGCTTCCACGGCAAGACCGTCGTCATCAAGTTCGGCGGCAACGCCATGGTCGACGAGGAGCTGAAGGCAGCCTTCGCCCAGGACGTCGTCTCACTGCGCTACGCGGGGCTGTGCCCGGTCGTCGTGCACGGCGGCGGCCCGCAGATCAGC
Organism: Streptomyces sp. URMC 124; assembly: GCF_051386455.1. Lineage (NCBI taxonomy): Bacteria > Bacillati > Actinomycetota > Actinomycetes > Kitasatosporales > Streptomycetaceae > Streptomyces > Streptomyces sp. URMC 124. The sequence goes on along the minus strand of NZ_JBPQTS010000195.1, from coordinate 5,016 downwards.
GCCCAGCTCGACCGGCTGGGCCTGGAGTCGGAGTTCAAGGCCGGCCTGCGGGTGACCACGCCGGAGGCCATGGACGTCGTCCGCATGGTGCTCGCGGGCCAGGTGCAGCGCGAGCTCGTCGGCCTGATCAACCGTCACGGGCCCTTCGCCGTGGGCCTGACGGGCGAGGACGCCCACACCATGACCGCCACCAAGCGCTACGCCGACGTCGACGGCGAGCGCGTCGACATCGGACTCGTCGGCGACATCGTGGCGGTGGAGCCGGACACCCTGGAGGCGCTCCTCGCCTGCGGCCGGATCCCCGTCGTCTCGCCCGTCGCCCGCGGTGTGGACGGCGAGGTCTACAACATCAACGCCGATCTGGCCGCGGCCGCCCTCGCCGAGGCCCTGGGCGCCGAGAAGCTGATCGTCCTCACCGACGTCGAGGGGCTGTATGCGGACTGGCCCCGCAGTACGGACGTCATTCGCCGCCTGACAGCCGGTGAGTTGGAGGCCCTGCTGCCCGGCCTGGCCAGCGGGATGGTGCCGAAGATGGAGGGGTGCCTGCGGGCGGTGCGCGCCGGGGTGCGTACGGCGCACGTCCTGGACGGCAGGGTTCCGCACTCGCTGCTGCTGGAGGTCTTCACCGGGGAGGGCGTCGGGACGGCCGTCGTCCCCGACCCACCACCCACGGCGTCCGCCGTCACCGCGGCTGCCGCTGCCGGGTCCGCCGGCGCTGCCGCCCGGGAGAGGGTTCCCGCATGAGCCGGGGTGCTTCCCGCGCGAGCGAGAGGCTCGGCACCGGCGCCGCTCTGGCGGACCGCTGGAAGGGCGCGCTGATGGACACGTACGGCACGCCTCCGCTGGCGCTGGTGCGCGGCCGGGGCGTGACCGTCGAGGACGCGGACGGCCGCTCGTACCTCGACTTCATCGGCGGCATCGCCGTCAACGCGCTGGGCCACGGGCATCCGGCGGTGGTGGAGGCGGTCGGCCGGCAGATCGCCCTCCTGGGCCACGTGTCCAACCTGTACGTGGCGGAGCCGCCCGTGCGCCTCGCCGAGCGGCTGCTGGACCTGGCGGGCCGCGAGGGGCGGGTGTTCTTCTCCAACTCGGGCGCGGAGGCCGTCGAGGCCGCGTTCAAGATCGCACGGCGGACGGGGCGCACCCACATGGTCACCGCCGTCGGCGGCTTCCACGGCCGCACGATGGGAGCCCTCGCGCTCACGGGCCAACCGGCCAAGCAGGACCCCTTCCTGCCGCTGCCCGGCGACGTGAGCCACGTGCCGTACGGGGACGTGGCGGCGCTGCGGGCCGCGGTGAGCGAGCGGACGGCGGCGGTGGTCCTGGAGCCCGTGCAAGGGGAGAACGGCGTCGTGCCGGCGCCGCCCGGCTATCTGCGGGCCGCCCGGGAGATCACCGAGGCCGCCGGGGCGCTGCTGGTGCTGGACGAGATCCAGACGGGCATGGGGCGCACCGGGCACTGGTTCGCCCACCGGGCCGCGGGGGCGGAGGTGGAACCCGACGTCGTGACCCTCGCGAAGGGGCTGGGCGGCGGGTTGCCGATCGGCGCCACCCTCGCCTTCGGGCGCGCCGCCGAGCTGCTGACGCCCGGTCAGCACGGTTCCACGTTCGGCGGGAACCCGGTGACGTGTGCGGCCGCGCTCGCCGTCCTCGCCACCATCGAGGCCGACGGCCTGCTGGGGCACGTGCGGCGCGTGGGTGAGCGGCTGCGGGCCGGCATCGAGGCGACGGGCCATCCGCTGCTGCGCGAGGTGCGCGGAGCGGGGCTGCTGCTGGGCGTGGTCCTCACCGAGCCGGTGGCCGCCCGCGCCCAACGAGCTGCCCAGGAAGCGGGGTTCCTGGTGAACGCGCCGCTCCCGGACATCCTGCGGCTCGCCCCTCCGCTGATCCTCAGCGAGGAGCAAGCCGACGCCTTCGTGCGGGCGTTGCCGGGGATCCTGGCCTCCGACGCCCCGGCTTGACACTCCACCTGACCGGAAAGTTAGGTTAGGCTATCCTAAGCATCGATCTTGGGTTGCCCCCACCACTGCCCCTGACCTGCGCAGCAGGCAGGCGACGGCCTTGTGGGCGGGAACGAGCAACACAACGAAAGGATGAGCATGTCGGTACGGCGCGGGGACACCGCACACACGGGGTGCGGCCCCATCGAGGACCTGGTCGGCATAGGCTTCGGCCCCGCCAACCTCGCCCTCGCCATCGCGATCGACGCGCACAACCGCCGTGACCCCGGCAGCGCGATCCACGCGGGCTTCCTCGAGCGCCAGCAGCGCTTCGGCTGGCACCAGGGCATGCTCATCGAGGGCGCCACCATGCAGGTGTCCTTCCTCAAGGACCTCGTCACCATGCGGGACCCCGGCAGCCGCTTCTCCTTCCTGCACTACCTGCAGGAGCGCGGCCGGCTCGCCGACTTCATCAACCAGAAGACGTTCTTCCCCACCCGCGTCGAGTTCCACGACTACTTCGAGTGGTGCGCGGGCGAGTTCGCCTCCGCCGTCGACTACGGCCGGGCCGCGGTCGCCCTGCGGCCCGTACGGAACGACGACGGCGTCACCGAGTACGTGGACGTCGTCTCCCGCAGCGTGCAGGACCCGGCCGACGAGAGCGTCCGCCGCACCCGCAACGTCGTCCTCGGCACCGGCCTCACCCCGCGCCTCCCCGAAGGCGTCACGCTCGGCCCGCACGTGTGGCACAACCGCGACCTGCTCTTCCGCGCCGCGGAGCTCACCGGCCGGCCGCACCGCCGCTTCGTCGTCGTCGGCGCCGGCCAGTCCGCCGCCGAGAGCGCCGAATACCTCCACCGCACCTTCCCCGACGCCGAGGTCTGCGCCGTCTTCTCCCGCTACGGCTACAGCCCTGCCGACGACAGCCCCTTCGCCAACCGCATCTTCGACCCCGCCGCCGTCGACCACTTCTTCGACGCCCCCCAGGACGTCAAGCAGGCGCTGCTGGACTACCACGGCAACACCAACTACTCCGTCGTCGACGGCGAGCTGATCGAACAGCTCTACCGCACCGCGTACCAGGAGAAGGTCCAGGGGCGCGAGCGGCTGCGCATCCTCAACACCAGCCGGCTCACCGCCGTCGAGGAGCTCCCCGGCGGAGCGCGCGCCGTGATCCGCTCCCTCGGCTCCGGCGAGGACTTCACCCTCGACTGCGACGCCGTCGTCCTCGCCACCGGCTACCGGCCCGCCGACCCGCGCGAACTCCTCGGCGAACTGTCCGCCGAGTGCCTCACCGACGAGCAGGGCCGGCTGCGCATCGACCGCGACCACCGCGTGGTGACCACCGGCCGGATCCGCGCCGGCATCTACCTCCAGGGCGGCAGCACCGAGCACACCCACGGCATCACGTCGACCCTCCTGTCCACGCTCGCCGTCCGCTCCGGGGAGATCTGCGACTCGCTCCTGCGCGGTGTCCTGGCGGACGGCGGTGCGGGGGCCCTCGCGGGAGGCGGTACGAGCGTCCTGGAGGACGGCGGTACGGAGACCGTCGCCGGCGAGGGGGCGCGCACCGCGGTGGCGGTCCGGGCCGGCTGAACGGCCGGCCGGGCCGGCACCGGCTGGACCGGCGCGGCGTACGGCGTACGGCGTGCGGCGGTTCGGCTCGGTGAGAGCCGGCGGACCGGCGCGTCGGGGCCGTCCCCCATCCGGCCCCGGCGATGCGCCCGCACGGCGCGTACCGGTGGTGCAAGCCGGCCGGCGTCGGTGGGCACCGCCGGGATCCACCGTCCACCGTCGTGGGCGCTCGCCGTTGCGGCGGAGGGAACTCCTGCTCGCTCTGCCGCTCTCTCCCCCCTCTTCCCCCCTCTTCCCCTCTCTCTTCTCCTCACCTCTCATCCCCGTCCCCCGAAGGGATCGCCATGCCCTCCCCGTCGTCCTCCCTCTCCCTCGACTCCGTCCGTCTCGACGTCGCCGCCGTGCTCGGCGAGGAGCCCGCCGACGTTCCCGTGGACGAGAACCTGCAGGACCTCGGCCTCGACTCCATCCGCGTCATGACCCTCGTCGAGCGGTGGCGCGCCCGCGGCAACGCCGTCGAGTTCGCCGAGCTCATCGAGGCCACCCCCACCGTCCGCGGCTGGTACGAGCACCTGTCCGGCCACTCCGCCTCCTCCGCCTCGTCCGCCTCCTGACCTTCGCCCGCCCCCTCGCCCACGCACCGCCAAGGAGAACCATGAACCCCCGTGCCGTCCGCGGCCGTACCGTCGCCGCACTCGCCGGAGGCGTCGCCGCCCTGCTGACCCTGACCGCGTGCGGCGGCAGCAGTTCGAGCGCCTCCGAGGCCGGGGGCGCCGGCAAGGACGGCAAGGGCCGGGTGATCGAGGCGAGCAACGGCAAGGTCACCGTGCCCGCCGCGCCCCGGCGCGTCGTCAGCATCTCCTACGCCACCGGCGCCCTGCTGGACCTCGGCGTCGAGCCCGTCGGCACCAGTGCCATCGACGAGAACAACCCCGTGGAGCTGCTGCCTTCGCAGGTGGAGCGGGCCAAGAAGATCACGTCGATCGGCTCGGGCATCGAGACCAACATCGAGAAGGTCGCCTCGCTCAAGCCCGACCTGATCGTCGTCGAGGGCGCCACCGCCTTCGACTGGAACGTCAAGAAGCTCGAAGGCATCGCGCCCACCCTCTACTTCGGCATCAAGACGCCCGTCGACCTGCTCAACGCGCAGGAGAAGATCGCGCAGGCCGTCGGCAAGGAGGACGCGTTCACCAAGCTGAAGACGGACTACCGGCAGAAGGCCGACAAGATCAAGAACACGTACGGGGACAAGCTCAAGTCCGTGCGCTGGGCCGTGGCCTCCTCCTACGGCAACGGTGAGTTCATCGTCGACACCCGTACGTCGTGGGTGGGACGCATCCTCGCCGACGTGGGCGCCGGGTTCGTCAAGGCGGCCGACGACGGCAAGGAGCACGAGGTCACCTACTCCCAGGAGAAGATCGAGGTCCTGTCGGACGCCGACGTGATCCTCGTACCGCGCGCGGCCGCCACCGGCGAGGTGTCCAAGGAGGTCAAGGAGCTC
>NZ_JBPQTS010000194.1:0-11774 GCF_051386455.1 Streptomyces sp. URMC 124 | reverse complement strand
TCCCGGCATCCCGGCACGCGCGAGCAACGCGGACAGCGATTTCGCCACGGTTGGCGATGAGCACCTTGCGCACGATGAATGTCCTCTTTCAAAGACGATCGGAAGTCATCGGATGTCGGGAGACGCAATCAGAGAGCGGTCGAGTGACGATCGACGAGGCCGGGGCGTGCGGGCGGCGGGTGAGCCGACGGGCGGGGAGCGGGCTCAGGCGTGGCCGAAGCGGAAGCCCACGCCCCGGACGGTGATGATCCAGCCGGCGGATCCGAGCTTGCCGCGCAGGCTGCTGACGTGGGTGTCGATGGTCCTGCCGGGGCGGGACCAGGAGTCGTCCCACACCTGGGCCATGAGCTGTTTGCGGGAGACGACCTTCTCGGGGTGGGAGGCCAGCAGGTGGAGCAGGTCGAATTCCTTGCGGGTGACGTCGATCCGGCGCCCGCCCAGGCGGACTTCGCGCAGATCGGGGTCGATGGTCAGCGGTCCGCTGGTGATGACCTCCGCCGCGGGGCGCGCCACGGGACGCGCCCGGCGCATGACGGCTTGGATGCGGGCCATCAGCTCACGGAAGCCGTAGGGCTCCACGAGGTAGTCGTCGGCGCCGGCCTGCAGGCCGAGGACCCGGTCGAGCTCGCCCGCCGGGGCGGCCACCGCGATGATGGGGACCTCGCTGGCGGCCCTGACGGCCCGGCAGACCTCCAGCCCGTCGAGGTCGGGCAGTTCCGGATCCAGCAGGACCAGGTCCGCCGAGCGGTACTCGGCGAGGGCGGCCTTCCCGGTGCCGACGGAGAAGGCCTCGCAGCCGTGGCGCCGCAACCGCTGCGCGAGGACGTCGGCGGCACGGGTGTCGCTGTCGACGACGAGGATCCGCAAGGCCTCGTCCGGCTGTGTCGGGACCGGGACCCGGTCCGCAGGACGCCCGGCTCCGGGCCGGGTCACAAGGTGCCCGGCGGCTTCCCCGGGGGCGGGGGACGCGTCGAGAAGGCTGCTGACCTGCTGATCCATCACTGCTCCTGCGCGTTCGCGCGGCGACGGCGCCGCGAACAACCGTTCGCGGGCGACATTACAAACCGGGTTGTCGGTTTGTCAAAGCGCTTTTCGGGGCGAGGCTGCACTTTCTTCGACAGAAACCGCAAATCGGACTCACATCCACGCTGTCGAGCTCTCGATATGCGTCAACCAACCCTGTCTTAAGGGTAATTATCGCCATTTAGCGGATACCCCGCGCCTCATGCCACCTCGCCCACCAGCACAGTGAGCAACCCAAGAGGCACGGGCCGTACGGGGCACCCGGCACCAGATACTTCCCGTAAGGCACATATCCGGCGGCGGCAGTAGAAATAAAACCAGTTAGTTGGTTTCATGTGCGCCATGACGTGCGCCATGACGTTGCTCTCCAGGAGTTGCCGGTGACCAAGCAAGAACGGGCCATGAACACCCGACACGCACTGATCCGCTCCGCAGCCCAGGCCTTCGACCAGTTCGGCTACACCCGCGCCAAGCTCGCCGGCATCAGCGCCGGCGCCGGGGTGAGCTCGGGTGCCCTGCACTTTCACTTCGACACCAAGGCGGCCATGGCTGCGGCCGTGGAGTCCGAGGCCGCCCGGACCCTGCACGCCCTGGCCCGGCACGCCCAGCGCAAGAGCCCTTCCCCCCTCCAGGCCCTCGTCGACTCGTCGCACGTCATCGCCCAGCAGCTGCGGTGGGACGTCGTGGTGCGCGCAGGATTCCACCTCAACTGCCGTACCGCGCACCACTCCGAGACGAACCTGCGCCAGGAATGGCTCGAGTGCGTGCGCCGCACGCTGGAGCGGTCCGCGGCCCACGGACAGACACCGCCGCAGGCCGTGCGGGAGGAGCTGACCGCCGCGGTGGTGGGGGCGACCGCCGGGTTCGAGGCCCTGGCGCGCCACGACCGCACCTGGCTCTCGCGCCACACCCTCACCGGCCTCTGGCACACCCTGCTGCCGCAGCTGGCCACGCCCAAGGCGCTGACCCAGCTGCAACCCGCCGGCACGGACTCCGTCATCAACGCGACCGGCTCCACGACGGCCCCCGCGACCGGCTCCACGGCGGCCGACCGCCCCGCCGGAGCCGGCGCACTCCGCAGCTGAAGCACGCCCCGCGACACCGCCACGGACGAGAACGGCAAGCCACGACCCGCAACCACCGGGCCCGCAATGCTCATTGCGGGCCTTTGTCGTACCCCGAAAGATGAGAACCAACCATGCGGTTTCTCGGTTCTCCGACGCCCGCCCCTCCCCCGCGGCGCATTCACCCAGGTCACCGAAGGCGTATGGGATGTCGGCCGAGCCTTGACAAACAGGATGGCCGGTTTGTTAGCGTCCATGACGTCGGATCACCCGAGGCCCGCCGCCACGAGCAGCGGCCCCGGGACAGCTTTTCGATGCCGTGCCGGGGGTGACGAGGGGGGCTCGCACCCAGTGGCACCACGCACCCGCGCCGGCATCGGCCACATACACAGGGGGAAAGCGTGGACGTCGTCATCGGTGGCAGCACGAAGGGCTTGCCCCTGCATGCGGCAGCGGTCCTGCAGAGCCCGCCGCCCGCACATCGTCCGCCCGCCCGGCATCACCGCCGGGACGCCACCTCCGCCGTTACGAAGCGGCGGCTTCCGCTTCCTGCTCGCGCTGGGCCCGGTGCGCCTCCCAGACCCGCGTCCCACGGTCGGGAGCCGTGTCCAGCGCCCGCAGCGCACCGGGCACCGCGACGCCCGGCAGGATCGTGTCGTAGAGCAGCGCGACCCGCTCCTCCAGGGAGTCGCCGCCGTCCATCGCCGTCGAGAGGATCTCGACGCCCGTCCAGGCGCTCACGAACAGCGTGGCGATCCGGTCCGCGTCGACATGGGGCAGCACTTCGCCCTGCTCCTTCGCCGTGGCGAGCTGCCCCGCGATGAAGGCGATCCAGCCCGGCCAGGACGTGCCGAACAGGTCCCGTGCCTTGCGGTCGGCCGACAGCCGGATCGCGGCGCTCAGCAGGGGCTCCCTGGGCAGCCGGTGCGCCAGCACCATGCCGACGTCCACCCACTCCTGCAGGCGCGACTCCTGGGGCATGACGCCCTCGGTCGTCAGCGCCTCGCTGAGGACGCCACGGGCCAGCTCCTCCTTGGAGGCGAAGTGGAAGTACAGCGCACCCTTGGTCACGCCCGCGCGCCCGAGGATCTCCGCGATCGTCGCCGACTCGTACCCGTACTCGTCGAAGACTTCACCCGCCGCCTCGAGGATGAGACGGCGCGTGTGAATCGCCCGCGCCTGCTTCGCCATTGATGACCTCCCAATCACCGACAGTCAACCGCTACAAGACCGCTCACCCGGCGGGATCGCCGGGCACAGCCGGACGAGCCGGGCAGGGCCCGCGGACAACGGCCTGAGCAAGCACGACGACACCGGCGCACCGCGCGGAAACCTGTGGTCCGCCCCGGTGCGGCGGATCCGGGGTCTTCCTCACCCGGCCCGCCGGGCGACCGGCTCCATACCGCGCCACCCACCATAAAGCAAACCGGATAGTACGTATCTTATCACCGAGCCGGCTAACCACCGGGACGCACGAATCCACTTCGTCGAGGAGAGACGTGTCTCAGATCCTGCTCAGCCCCGCTCCCCGTGCCGACCACGGCACCCCGCAGCCCGCCGACCGGTCCGTCCCGTGCCGGAACGTGCGACTGCAGGCCGATCAGATCGATGCGTCCGGCCGGCTCCGGGCCTCGGCCGCCGACCTTAGCGCCGAAGGCGCCCGGGCCTGCAACGCTACCGGGGCCACCGCCGCCGACGCCCCCGGGACCGGCGGCAGCGGCCGTGTCGCCAAGGAGCTGGTGCACCTGAGCTTCGACGACGCCGTGTACCTGACCGGCTGCGAGCAGCGCGACGCCACCCACTACACCGTCTCCGCGGTCTGGCCCGCCCACACGACCCACCGCATACCCGGCCACGGCACCCACTACGAGACCCTCGTCGTCGCCCAGACCATTCGCCAGGCGGGCCTCTTCCTCGCCCACACCACCTACGCGGCGCCCCTGGACCACGCCACCCTCCTGCGCACCTTCTCCTACACCCTCAACCCCGAGGCCGCCGTCGACACCCACCGCGCGACGCCGCTGCGCATCGACGTCACGGCCACCCCCCTCACGACACGCAACAACCGCACCACTGCCCTCCACCTCCGCATGACCATCACCGCCGCCGGGTCCTCCGGCGACGGCGACGAGACCTCCGAGACCGTTCTCGCCACGGGCGAGACCGACTTCGAGTGGATCCCTCCGCGGGTCTACGGCCGCCTCCGCGGTGCCTACCACCGGCCGCCCACGACCCCGCCGCCCCTCACACCGCCGGTCCCGCCCTCGCAGACCGGCCGCACCGCGCCCGACGAGGTCGTGCTCAGCCCCACGACGCAGCCGCGGACGTGGCAGCTGCGCCACACCTTCGGCAACCCCGTCCACTACGACCACGCCGTCGACCACGTCCCCGGTCTCGTCCTCATCGAGGCCGCCAACCAGGCCGCGCACACCGTGACCGCGCCTGTCGCCGAGCCCTTCGCCGAAACCACCGCCGGCGCCGGCGGCACCGGCGACCCCGCAGCCGCGGACGCCGGCCCGTGCGCCTGTGACCCGGCCGCCGTGGACGGTGCCTACCGCCCGCAGCCGACCGCCACCCACACGACGTTCCACCGGTACGCGGAGTTCGACGCCCCCGTCGTCATCACCACCGAGACCCGCACCACCTCGCGCACCATCACCCACACGACGGTCGGGCGCCAGAACGGCGAGCCGGTCTTCACCACCACGCACACCGCTCCCGTGCCCGCCGTCTGACGGAGCGCGGCGCGCAGTACCACGGGGAGACACGGGCGGAGCCCGGCGGCCGGGATCAGGCCGCCGGGCTCCGCCCGCATCACGCCGCCGTGGAGCGTCACACCATCGTGAACCCGCCGTCGACCGGCAGCACCGCCCCCGTCACGAACGACGCCCGGTCGCTGCACAGCCAGGCCGCGGCCTCCGCGATCTCCGCCGGCTCGGCCGTGCGGGCCTGCGGCGTCAGGCGGTGGAGCTCCGGCTCGATGTGCGGGTTCCGCTCGAACCAGCCGGCGATGATCTCGCTCCGCGTCGTCCCCGGCGCGACGGTGTTCACCCGGATGCCGTGCGGCGCGTACTCCGCCGCCGCCGCCTTGGTCAGGCCGATCACCGCGTGCTTGGAGGCGATGTACGGTGCGGCGGCGGGTATCGCCTGCATCCCGGCGACGCTGCTGTTGTTGACGACGGAGCCGCCCGATCCGGCCTCCACCATGGCCGCGAGCTCGTGCCGCATCACGTTCCAGACGCCCCGCACGTTGGTGTCCATGATCGCGTCGTAGGCGTCGTCCTTCATCAAATGCATCGGCTCCTGGTCCCATCCGATCCCCGCGTTGTTGAACGCGGCGTCGAGGCGCCCGTGCCGCTCCACCGCGAACTCCACCGCCCGCCGCGCGTCCCCCTCGTCACGGATGTCGCCCACGACGTACGCGGCCTCGCCGCCGCCCCCGCGGATCTCCTCGCACAGCGCCGCCAGGCGCTCGCCCCGGCGTGCCGTCAGCACCACCGCCGCACCCTCGCGCGCAAACACCTTCGCTGCGGCAGCGCCGATGCCGCTGCTCGCCCCCGTCACCAGAACGCACTTACCGGCAAGAAAACCCTGATGTTCAGTCATGGCCGGAATCCTGCCACCCTGCCCCGTGGGGCCGGACGGCCCCTCCCGCCACCCGAGTGGCGCATCGGGTGGCTCGCAGGCGGGCGGGAAGGGGAAGGGAGCCCGATGTGCCCGGGCTTCGTGACCCCCTGACGATGCTGGTGAGGCGCGGCAGGGAACCCGCGGTCGTGCAGACGGTCCGGTCCACCGCGGCCTCGGTGATCGCCTATGTCGTGGCGCTGTGGCTGAGCAAGGAGCCGGCCCCGCTGACCGCGCCGCTGACCGCGCTGCTGGTCGTCCAGGTCACCCTGTACGCCACCCTCACCACCGGGGTGCGCCGGGTCAATTCCGTGGTGGCCGGCGTCATCATCGCCATCGGCTTCAGCGCGCTGGTCGGGCTGACGTGGTGGAGCCTCGGGCTGATCATCCTGGCCTCCCTCGTCATCGGGCGGTTCGTGAAGGCGGGCGAATTCGTGCCCGAGGTCGCGATCAGCGCGATGCTCGTCCTCGGGGTGACGCGGGTCGCGGAGACGGCGTGGGACCGCGTGCTGGAGACCCTGATCGGCGCGGTCGTCGGGCTGCTGTTCAACGTCCTGCTCGTGCCCCCGGTGTGGGTGCAGCCCGCCGGCGAGGCCATCGAGGACCTCGCCCGCCGGATGCGCCGCCTCCTGCAGGACATCGGCGAGGAGATCAGCGGCCACACCCCCGTGGAGCGGGCCGCGGCCCGGCTGCACGCGGCGCGGCGCCTCGACCACGACATCGTCGAAGTGGACGCCTCGCTGCGGCAGGCCGAGGACAGCCTCCGCCTCAATCCGCGCGTCAAGGAGGGGCTCCTCTACCGGGTCGTGCTGCGCACCGGGCTGGACGCCCTCGAAATCACCGCGGTGGTGCTGCGCGTGACCTGCCGGACCCTCACCGACCTCGCGAGCCACCGCCGGGAGGAGTCGCTCCTCCCCGAGGAGACCGCCGCCGCGCTGCGGGAGGTCTACACGCACATGGCCCTGGCGGTCGAGAACTTCGCCGTCGTCATCACCACGCACGTCACCACCAGCGCCGAGCACGCCGAGGACAACCTCACGCGCGAGCTCGAGGCCGCCCGCCGGACCCGTGACCACGCCGCGGAGCTCCTCCTCCGCCAGGTGCAGCTGCACCCCCGTCAGTGGCAGCTGCACGGGGCGCTGCTCGCGGAGATCGACCGCATCCTCGACGAGCTCGACGTGGAGAAGCGCACCGAGCGGCTGACGGGGGAACTCGACCGCCGCTCCCGCGAGCAGCGCGAGCGCTACCCGCGTCTCCACCGCGTCATGGAGCGCCTCCGCAAGAGCCGCTACGGCCGCCGCAGCACCCGCAAGTGACGGCCCGTTCCTTCGCGGACGGCTTTCCCCGGCAACGTTCCGCAACCCTGGCGTGACGCGGCGCGGCGATCTACGATCGCAGGCGGCTTGGGCATATGTGCGAGGGGGGCTCGTGGTGCTGCCGTCGACCGCCTTGGGGTGTGCAGCGCGGGCCTGCCCGCCCACCACCGGCTCCGGGGAGCCGCGATGACCCGGCGCGGCTACCGGGTCATGTGCCCGCCCGTCCCTACGACCGCGGGAGAAGCGACTGACATGCACTGGAGGCATCTGCGCCGCCGATGCCAGAAGGTGATCGGCCGGATCCCTGTGCCGGATCCTTTCTCCGCGCAGGACCTGTGCGAACGCCTCGCCGCCGAGCGTGACCGGCCGCTGCGTCTGCTGGCCCTGCCCACACCGACCGTCCCCGGCACGCCGTCGGGCATGCTGCTGTCCGTCGAGACCGAGGACTTCATCCTCTACGACGGGCAGACGAGCCCGTTGCACCAGGAGCACATCATCGTCCACGAAATCGGGCACCTGGTGTGCAACCACCGCTCCGCGCTCGACGACACCCGGCTCCACCGCCATCTCGACCTCACCGATCCCCAGTCGGTGCGCCGGGTCCTGCCGCGCATCCGCTACGGCGACGAGCAGGAGCAGGAGGCGGAGATGATCGCCACCTTGATCCTGGAGGCGGCGGGCCGGGTGCCGGCGCCGACACTGCTGTCGGGGATGCTCGGCGGCCTGGAGTCGGCGATGGGCCTGCGCGCGAGCCGTCCTGCGGGGGCTTCGTGCTCACCTGGATAGAGAACGCGGGCATCGCCGCGCTGTGGTCGGCCGCCGCCGTCAGGGCTCCGCAGGCCCTCCGGCACCGGGAGCAGCGGCCCCTGTGGTTCGCCGTCGTCATGATCGCCCTGGCGATGTCCATGCACCTGGAACCGGTGACGGCCGTGCTGGCGCGGATCGTCCCCGGGGCGCACTGGGTGGACCTGACCACCCATCTGTTCAGCATCGTCGACGCGGCGGCGGTCCTGTGGTTCATCCACGGGGCGGCCGGCCGCCACCGCCGCACGCGCCTGCTGTTCGGCACGGCGGCCGCCGTCATGGTCTGCCTGGTCCTGCTGGACGTGCTGGGGCCGGCGCACGCGCGCAATCAGATCCCGCCGTCCCGGTCCACGGCGAGCGTGCCGGACGCGTACTGGTGGGTGTTCTTCGCCTTCCACCTCACGGCCGACACCTTCTGCGGATTCGTGTGCTGGAGTCACGGCCGGCACGGCACGCCGCGTCTCCTGCGCTACGGGCTGCGCCTGTTCGGCACCGGCATCCTGCTGGCTTCCGTGCTGTGGTCGCTCAAGGTCGTCTACCTGTACACGCGTTCCCCGGTGTTCGCGCCGCTGTTCTCACCCGTGACCGGCGCGGAGGCGGCGTTCATGGCGCTCGGGGTGGCGCTCCCGGTGTTCGCCCGGATGCGGACCCACCTGCAGTACCGCAGGTCCTACCGGGGTCTGGAACGGCTGTGGCAGGACCTGACGACCCACACGCCGGACGTCGTGCTGCGCCCGGCCAACCGCATCGGCGCGGCGGCCGTCCCGCTCCAGCTGCGGCTCTACCGCCGGGTCATCGAGATCCGCGACGCGATGATCGTCCTGCGCAACTACATTCCGCCCGCCACGCTCGAATCCATCCGGCAGAGCGTGGGGCGGCAGTCCCTCCCGGAGCACCTGGTGGAGGCGCACATCACCGCGTCCTGGCTCACGGCGGCGCTGCGGAACAAGCACCGGGGCGAAAGACCCCACGCCCAGACGGCGAACCTCACCGGACCCACGGACCGGGACGCGGACGAGTCCTCGGCGCGCAGCCTGACCCACGAGATCGACCGTCTCCTGCTCGTCGCGGCCGCCTATCACGCGCCCACGACCGCCCCGCGGCGCGCGGGGAAGTGAGACGAGGAGAGACGAAGAGAGACGAAACAGAAAGGACGGCGGACCACCGTGCTCATCGCCTTCACCCTGACGCCCGTCGGCGTCGGAGAGAGCTTTCCGGACGAAATCGCCGACGCCGTGCGCATCATCCGCGAATCCGGGCTGCCGTACCGCTCGGATTCCATGTACACCATGATCGAGGGCGAATGGGACGAGGTCATGGACGTCGTCCGGCGGGCCACGGAGGCCGTCGCCGCGAGGGCGCCGCGGGTGCAGCTGGTACTCAAGGCCGATCTGTGGCCCGGGAGGCCCGGCCTGCTGGACGGGAAGATCGGCATGTTCGAGCGGCACATGGCCGATCGCGAGCGGTGAGCCGGGCGCGCGTGGCGTCGGGTGGTCATCCGTGTTGCGATGGAAGGAGGAAACCTGCCACGACGGGAGGAGCGATCATGGCACGGAACAAGCCGCTCAAGGCCCGCGACATCATGACGGCGGGCGCGCAGTGCGTCGGCGAGCACGAGTCGCTGCTGGACGCGGCGAAGATGATGCGCGAGCTCCACGTGGGAGCGCTGCCCATCTGCGGTGACGACGACAGGCTCCAGGGCCTGGTCACCGACCGGGACATCGTCATCGAGTGCGTGGCCGACGGTGTGGATCCGGCGAGTGTCGAGGCGGGTTCGCTCGGCGGGGAGCTGCACTGGATCGACGCGGATGCGGATGCGACGGACGCCCTGGCGACCATGGAGCAGCACCAGATCAAGCGGCTGCCGGTGATCGACGTGCAGAACGGCCACCGCCTGTGCGGCATGATCTCGGAGGCCAACCTCGCGCAGAACCTCTCCGACAAGCAGATCGCGGAGTTCGCGACGCGGGTGTACGCGGGCGCGCACTGAACGCCCGCGTCACGCGGAGGCGGAGGCGGGCACCCGCTAGCTCTCGGGACGGGCCAGAGCCGGCGTCCCGGCAGCCGTGGGTGCCACTGCCGCCCTGAGGTGGGCCACGGCCCTCTCGCACAGGCCCGCCGCATCGGGGTCGGTGGAGGTGACGCTGAGGAACAGCCGGCCGCCGAAGCCGACCAGGATGACCAGCGGTGCGCCGGAGAGGGTGGTGTGGGCCACGCCGTGCAAGGCGGTCAGGCGCAGATCTCCGTACCGGTCCGGGATGGACACGCGCATGTTGCTCAGTGACACGTCGAAGCGGGCGCTCTTCTTCTCGCTGCGGTGCAGCAACGCGGTGATCATCCGGTGGGGCAGGGGCATCAGCCGGAAGCCGGCCACGAGAGGGCGTAGTTCCTCCGGGTTCAGGCGGCGGTGCAGGCGTTCCTTGACGTCGCGGGCACGTTTCCAGAAGCCCTGCCCGGGCCCCGGGTCGACGGGGAGGACGAAGCTGGCCGCATAGAGGCCCACCGAGTCCCGGGGCACGGGCACGAGGATGCGGCGCAGGTCCGCCGCGACGGCGACGCGGGTGGGCGCGGGCACCCGCCGGGCGCGGGCGAAGGCCGTGCAGAGGGCGGCGTGCACGGTGGTGCCCTCGGCGCGGCAGCGCTCGAGCAGCGCGCTGGTCTCCGCCCTGTCCAGCGTCCAGGTGCGGCAGGTCAGGGCGGTGGCGGGGCTGCAGGCCGGGGCCGGGCCGGAGGCCTGGCCCGGGATGCGCAGGGAGCGGGAGAGCTTGACGAAGTCGGAGGGGCGGACACGCGGACCGGGCAGCAGGCCGTCGGCGGGCGGCGCGGCGACCACCGGCCGGCCCGTGGCGGGGGCGGCCAGGTGCTCGAGGACGTCGCGGATGACGATGGCGGCGGAGTGGCCGTCCGCCACGACGTGGTGGAAGACGGCGAGCAGGTCGAAGGACGTCCCGCCGTCGACGAGGACGAACCGCGCGAGGGGGCCGGTGGCGGCGGTGAAGGGGCGCTGGAGTTCCTCCTCCATCACGCGGGTGAGGGGGCGTCCGGCACCGGCGGTCACCACGCGCAGGGGCGTTTGGGGCACGTCGCGGGTCGTGAGCCACGCCCGCCAGGGGCCGGTGCGCTCCACGCGGGCGCCGAGGAGGGGGTGCCGGGTGCGGACGGCGGCCAGGGCGTGGCGGAGCCGGTCGGGAGTCGTCGCACCCTCTACGTGGACGGCCGCGGCGATGGTGGCGGGCAGTGCCTCCCCCGCCGCCCAGACCACGCGTTCGTACGGGGAGAGGCGTCGGCGCACGGTCATGTGCTGCTCCGGATGTCGAGGGGTGCGGGACTCAAGGTGCTGCGGAGTCCTTCGGGCCAGGTGATGCGGGGGGTGAAGGTGGGAAGGGTGCCGGGTGCGATGGTCCAGGAGGGGTGCCGGGCCTCGCCGACCTTGTCGGGGTTGAGGATGCCGCTGCGGCCCAGGGTGCGGGCGGCGGCCAGGGCCAGGGGAACGGGGAGGTGCACCACCCGGGGCGGGCGGCGGCCCACGGCGGCGGCGACGGCCGCGCCGATGTCGCTCCAGAGGTGCTCCGCGCCGTCCCCGGCGTGGTAGACCGCGCCCGGCGTGCCGGATTCGGCGGCGGTGAGCAGGGCCCGGCACAGGTCGTCGACGTGCAGGAGGGAGTAGCGGCGGGGCCCGCGGCGGCCGACGGCCGGAAGCAGTCCCGCCCTGGCGGCAGCGGTCAGGGCGGGCAGGAAGTGGCGGTCGCCCGGCCCGTAGACGACGGGCGGCCGCACGGTGAGGGCGGGCAGGCGGGAGTCGGCCTCCCGCAGCGCCTGTTCGCCGCCGAGTTTGCTGCGGCCGTACGCGGAGACGGGGGCCGGCCGGTCGTTCTCGTGGCGCAGCCGTCCGGGGCCGCTCGCGGCCAGTGAGGAGCAGTAGACGAGCCGGGGCGGGTGGGGC
>NZ_JBPQTS010000193.1:0-11809 GCF_051386455.1 Streptomyces sp. URMC 124 | reverse complement strand
GCGTCGTCACCGAGCCGGGTGACGACGCCCCAGATCGCCCGCTGGCCCCAGGTGGCCGGGCCCGTCCCGGACCTCGCGGACTCCAGGGTGATGGTCCGCTGTTCGAGCGTGGTCATCGTGTTCCGAACTTCCCTTCAGTACTGGTTCAGGCCAGGCTCTGCGAGATGACCATGCGCTGGATCTGGTTGGTGCCTTCGACGATCTGCAGCAGCTTGGCCTCGCGCATCCAGCGCTCCACCGGGTGGTCGGAGACGTAGCCGGCGCCGCCGAGCACCTGCACCGCGTCCGTGGTCACCTTCATCGCCACGTCGGTGGCGAACAGCTTCGCCTTCGCCGCCTCCGGCGAGTACGGCAGGCCGGCGTCCTTCAGGCGGGCGGCCGCCAGGGTGAGCGCCCGTGCGGCAGCGACCTGCGTGGCCATGTCGGCCAGCATGAAGCCGACGCCTTGGAAGGAGATGATCCGCTGCCCGAACTGGTGGCGTTCCCTCGCGTACCGCACGGCGTAGTCGACGGCGGCCTGGGCGATGCCGACCGCGCAGGCCGCGATGCCCAGCCGGCCGCAGTCCAGTGCGCCCATCGCGATGAGGAAGCCCTTGCCCTCGCGGCCGATCAGCCGCCCGGCCGGCACCCGGACGTCCTCGAAGCCGACCTGGGCGGTGGGGTTGGACCAGACGCCGAGCTTCCGCTCCGGCTCGTGGACCACCATGCCGGGCGTGCCGCCGGGAACCACGAGACAGGACAGCCCGCGGGCGCCCGGCCCGCCGGTGCGGCTGAAGACGTTGTAGAAGTCCGCGTGACCGGCGTGGGTGACCCAGGCCTTGGTGCCGGTGATGCGGTAGCCGTCTCCTTCCCGCATCGCCCGGGTGGTGAGCGAGGCCGCGTCCGAACCGGCCTCCGCCTCGGACAGGCAGTACGCGCCCAGGAGCTCGCCGCTCAGCATGCCGGGCAGCAGTTCCTCGCGCTGGGCGGGGGTGCCGTAGGTGGCGGTGCCGAAGCAGGCGAGGTTGTGCACGTTGACCGCCTCGGCCACTCCGAACCAGTGGTAGGCGATCTCCTCCAGGGCCTGCAGGTAGACCTCGTACGGCTGTCCGCCGCCGCCGTACTCCTCGGGGTACGGCAGGCTCAGCAGCCCGGCCTTGCCCAGGGTGCGCACGATCTCCCGGGGGAACTCGTGGGCCGCTTCGAACCCGGCGACACGAGGGGCGAGTTCCCCGGCCGCGATCTCCCGGACCAGGCCGAGCAGATCGGCCGCCTCCTCCGTGGGCAGGATGCGCTGGACCTTCATCGGACGACCTCCGTGGACGGGTTCCAGCCGGTGGTCTCCGGCCAGTGCCGGCCGACCCGGCGGACGGCGTAGTCCCAGTAGGAGCGGACGGAGAGGTCCGCGTAGATGAAGTCCTGCTTGGCGGCGACGTCCTGCTCGGTGGACCAGGTGTACGGGACGCCGGTGCTCTCGGCGGTCAGCTGGAGGCGGCAGGCCCGTTCCAGTACCTGGGCGAAGACGGAGGCGTGCCGCACGCTCTTGCCGACGATCACTCCGCCGTGGTTGCGCAGCAGGACGGCCGGGTGTCCGCCGAGGTCCTCGGCGATGTGCTCGCCCGTCTCGATGTCCAGGACGGTGTTGCTGGTCGCGGTGAACAGGCCGAGCCGGTCGCGGAAGTACGCGCCGTCGTGCGAGACCGGGTGCATCGGCAGGTCGGTGGCACCGAACAGCAGGGTGTACGGCGCGTGGCTGTGGACGATGCCGTTGACGTCCGGGCGGGCCCGGTAGACGGCCTGGTGCAGCGGCAGTTCCGGCGGCGCGAGCGGGGGCGCGGGCAGCGTGTGGTCCACCGGGCAGCGGACCACGTCCTCCGGGGCGGCCTCGTCGAAGCCGACGAGCGCCCCCTTGATGAAGAACTCGTCCCGGCCGGGTATCCGGGCGGAGATCTGCCCCTGGTTGAAGTCGTCGTGCCCGTCGAGGGAAAGCATCCGGGCGCCGATCGCCACCTGGACGACGAGCCTGCGTTCGGCAGGGTTCAGCGGCTGCGGTTCGTCGGCGGTCATGCCGTGCTCCTAGCTGTCAGGTCGTCGTGGACGGTCCGCGCTGTCAGGTCGTCGTAGACGCTCCGCATGGTGACCAGGCCGGGGGGTGCGGCGCGGGCCCAGCGGGCGGCGACCAGCGCGCCCCGGGCCGGTACCGTCCAGCTGCCGACGTGGTGCCGCACGTGCAACGACTCGCCGTCCCAGGTGTGGGTCAGCTCGTGTTCGCTGACCGGTAGCCCGGCGCGCTCGTCGGCGATGTCGGCCACGGCCCGTCCGCTCGCTCCGGCCCAGGTGTCCGCCAGCGCCAGCGCGGTCGCGCTCGGCCGGTGGGCCTTGCCGAGCGGGTGCCGCTCCCGGACGGTGGTGGCGGGGCCGAACCGGCCCGTGGTGAGGGCGGCGGTGAACTCGGCGATGCGCACCTGAAGGTAGTGGGCGAAGGAGAGGTTGGTGGCCCGGACCACCGGCACCACGTCGGCCAGCTCTTCCAGCGCCTTCCACTGGGTGTCCGCGAGATTGGAGACGCAGGCGACGAGCGGTACGCGATGCGTGGCGCAGTAGTCGAGGACGTCGGCGTGCGCCTCGGGTGCGCTGGCGTCGACGAGCACGTCGGGCACGGCTTCGGCGGACCAGCCGCCGCGGCGGGAGGCCGTGAGGGAGATCCTCGTACCGTCGGCGCGGCAGACCGATTCCAGCGCCGAGCCGAGCCGCCCGAGGCCGACGATCCCGACCGTCAGACCGCCGTCCGGGCCGACGCTCGGGCCGACGCTCGCGGGTGTCTCAGGCATCGGCGCCTATTCCGCCGGCGATCACCAGGGCCGTGACGGAATCGATGGTCTCGTAGTGCTCGACGGCGGCCTCGGGGTCCAGGTAGACGCCGATCTCGTTCTCGATGCTGTCGATCAGGCGCATGTAGGAGAGCGAGGAGTAGCCGGCGTCGCGGAGGGAGTAGTTGACGCCGGCGAGCTCGTCGGCGGTGATGCTGCCGTCCCCCGCCGCGATGACGAGGTCAATGATCTTGGTGCGGAGAGCGCTGCGGTCCATGGGAAATTCCTGTGTTTCGAGGTTCGAGGGTTTCGAGGGTTCGAGGGTTTCGATGGGGAGTTCAGTGGTTCCGGGGCTCGCCGAGCAGGCGCCGCAGGCGTTCGATGGACGGCTTGCCGATCGAGTTCGCCGGTATGCGGTCCACCAGGCGGAGGATTCCGGGCACTTTGAACGCGGGGAGCGTCGCCGCGCAGTGGACGCGCAGGGACTGCGCGGTCACTCCGGGTTCACCCGCGACGACGGCGGCCAAGGTCGGCTCACCGTGCTGGTTCTCGGCCTCGAAGGCGACCGCGTCCAGCACCCCGGGGGCCGTGCGCAGCACGTCGGCGATCTCGATCGGGTCGATCTTGCGCCCGCCCACGTTGACCAGCCGGCTCGTGCGCCCGGTCAGGTGGAGCGCGCCGTCGCGCAGGTGGCCCTGGTCGCCGGTGTGGTAGTAGCCCTCGCCGTCGACGCGCTTCTCGAACACGCCGGGGGCGTTGAGGTAGCGCGAGCCCATCGACTCGCTCCTGACCCGGATGCCTTGCTCCTCCGCGAGGAGGTGCACACCGGGCAGGGGTGCTCCGAGCCCGCTGCCGGACCCGTCGGCCGCGTACGTCAGGGGACCGGTTTCAGCGACCCCGTAGTAGTTGTGGATCGGCACGCCGGTGAGCCGGGTGAACTCCTCCCGTACGGTTTCGCGCAGCGGGGCACCGGAGGAGATCGCGGTCCGCACGGCGGCGAAGCCCTGCGCCGGAGCGCGCCGCACGATCGACTCGTACAGCGCCGGGAAGGCCACCAGCCGGGTGGCGGCGGTGCTCTCCAGGAGCCGCACGACCCGGGAGGCGGTGGGCAGGCCGTGCGACAGGTGCAGTGAGGCGCCCTGCAGGAACGCCGCCAGCAGGGAGGTGTTGAAGGCCAGGCCGTTGGAGAGCGCCGCGAAGCAGGCGATCCGGTCCTCGGCCGAAAGGCCCGTGCCCTCGGCCCAGTTGGC
Organism: Streptomyces sp. URMC 124; assembly: GCF_051386455.1. Lineage (NCBI taxonomy): Bacteria > Bacillati > Actinomycetota > Actinomycetes > Kitasatosporales > Streptomycetaceae > Streptomyces > Streptomyces sp. URMC 124. The sequence goes on along the minus strand of NZ_JBPQTS010000193.1, from coordinate 7,770 downwards.
GGCCGCTGCGGACACGGCTGCGCCGGAGAACTCGATGCAGTTGGGCCGGCCGGTGGATCCGGACGTGAAACGGCACACTTCGGTGTCGTCGAGCAGCTGCGGACGGGGCGTGTCGTACCGGCGCACCCGGCTGACGGCGAGGCCGCCGAACGCGCCGTAGCCATCCGTAACCGCATCCGTATCCGCATCTGCATCCGTCAGGGTCGCGTCCACGACGGCCCGGACATCGGCACCCGGAGCGTGGATCAGCAGGTCCAGGCCGCAGTCCTCGGCGATCCGGGAGAGGTCGAACGGGCCGAAGGCCGAGTCGGCGAGGAAGGGCACGGCACCGGCGAACAGCGTCGCCAGGTAAGCGGTGACGTAATCGGCGGAGTTGGTGGCGTACAGGCCCACCCGCAGCCGCTCGCCCTGCTCGTCGTGCTCGTCGTGCCGGGTGAGTCCGTCCGCGTATCCGGCGAGCCGGGCGGCCGCGGTTCGGGCCCGGTCCGCGAGTTCGGCGTATCCGAGGGAACTGCCCGCGTCGGTGACCGCGACGCGATCGCCGTGGCGTGCGAGGACCTCGGTGAAGAGGTCGGGGAGGACGGCGCGCATCGGGCTCACCGCTCGTTCTGGGCGTGCGCCGTGGCAAGCCGGTCGAATTTGATGCCCGCGTCGTCCGGGCTGCCGAGCAGCAGGGCGTAGAGGATCTCGTCGCCCTCCGGAAGCCCCGCCAGCGTGCGCCACAGCGGTGTATCGAAGCCGCCGATGCCGGTCACGCCGACCGCCGCGCGGTTCGCACCCAGGTAGAGCAGCTGCCCCAAGGCACCGCAACGGAAGGCGAGTTCGCGCAGGTTCTCGGTACCGGCGGACGAGCCTGCCCCGGCGAGCGAGGTGCGCGGCACGTGCAGCAGCAGGACGGCGGCGGCCCCGGCGAGGGCGCGCTGCTGCATGCAGGCGCGGGCCACCTCGTCGGTGGACGGCAGCCGCACGGCTCGCCGCTCGCCGGTGTCCAGGCGGTACACCCCGTCCTGCTCGGGTTCCGTCGTCGAGCGCAGGACCAGGGTCGCGGACAGCGGCGAGGCGCCGGGAAGGTCGGTCTCCAGCGGCGTGGACAGGGCCGAGACCGCGTCGCGGACGGCAGCGGCGGAGACGGGCTCACCCGTGAACGCCTTGCTGGACACTCGTGTCCCGATGAGCTCCGGCCATGCGGGCGGCGCGCCCAAACCACCCTGTTTATCCGGTAGTTGGGGGTCAGCGCCGATGCGCGCGAGCGGTGCGGGCGCGGTCCGGAGGGTGGCAGGGGCGGAGTCATCGGACCAGCCGGTGAGGGAGTCCCAGCAGGTGCTCTCCAGCCACGACCGCCAGGTGGGCCCGCGCCGCTGCCGGTCGGTGTCGTCGTGCACGGTCCAGCGGGTCCACGACGCGCCGGCCGGGCCGGGCGGAAAGGCCTCGGCGGCCTGAGCGCCCTGACCGGCCTGACCGGCCTGACCGGCCTCGGCAGCCGGCACGAGGAACGCGGAGTGCACCTCGCGGCAGTTCTCGCCCGCCTCCAGCAGCTCCGAGAGGGACTCCCTGGGGAAGCGCAGCCGTAGCGCCCCCGCCGCGCCACGGCCGGTCGCGGCCAGTACGAGGTTCCCGGCCGCGTGCCCCGCGTCGAGCTGGGTGTACAGGTAACCGCGGTCGCCGTATTTGCGCATCGAAAGCCAGGGGCGGGTGAGCGTGACCACCAGGGCTCCGCCGTCCTCCGGGACGGCCAGCGCGGACGCGTCCAGTGCGGCGGTGACGCGGGCCCCGGCGGCCAGCCGGGCGCAGGTACGGCGATCGGCGTCGATCCGGAAGGCCGTCGGCACGCCGTTCTCCCGGGCGAGGACGGCGAACTCGTACGGGTACACGGCCCCGGCCGACGGCACCGCCCGCGCCACGTACGAGCCGCAGGAACGGTTGGCGCGGCTGGTCAGTACGCCCTCCTCCAGCAGGGACAGGGCAAGGCGCAGACCGGGCGCGGCAACGGGCTCGGCGGGCGGCTCGGGTGACGCCGCCGGCAGGGCCACCCGGGCCCACAGGTCAGCGGCGCCGCCCGAGGATTCACGCTCGGGCGCGCACGCGCCCGGTACGGCTTTTCGTGTGATCAGTTTTCCTTGCACGCTGACGCAAACCTCCTGTTCTCTGACAGTCCACGGAATACGCATGAGACAGACAGCACCCGCCGCACCGACTTTGCGGACGTGATGTGCCAAGCAAGAATGTGGGGGCATGCCGATTACGGCTGCAGCAATCCCCTTGCAAAAGTCATGACTGCCCTTTGACCAGGGCTGATGTGTTCTCGGATCACGAGACGGGTGATGGGGCCTTGCCTTCCGACACCCGCGCTGCTGCACCGATCACGGCGCACATTTTCCCATCCGGCCCCCCCGTTTCGGAATGTGCCACATAGCCGATGAAGCGTCCCGCCACGGCGAGTACGCATGATCGTTTATGGCCATTGCCAGCATGCCAAGCTTGCCGGGCATTGGTCAAGACCAATGCAACAAAGCTGTTTAATAAACCCCAACCAACCGAGTGAATGCAATAAATCGGACATCGGCCCGTGCGGAACTCGTCGGAGCTCCCTGCGCGCCCGGCGCCGATCCGGAAGTCCGGTACGGGTCGACCGAGGCCGCGCGAGCCCGGGACGGTGTCGTGCCGTCGACGGAGAGTGGGAGTTTCTCAGCGCACCACCCTTAAGTGGCCACAACAGCGACCGGATGGAGCTGTTGTGGCCACATCTGTGGTTCAGCACAGCCCCGGGGGGCGGTGTGTGCCTGATGCCTCATTCATGGACGAGCACGCGTGCGAGCCGTGCGAGGGGCGCGCGCGCCTGCTGCCTCCGGCTCGTGGGAGTGGAAGGCCGGTCGGGGCCGGATGCAGCGGGCATCAATGAGGTGAGAGGGGGTGAGGGAAGATGGGAATGGTGCTTCTCGACCTGCAAGCCATGAAGTCCTCCGAGGCTGAGGAAGTGGGCCCGGGCTTCGCAGCCAGCATCGATGGCAGTGACCTCAGCATTTTGATCTGTCCCGAGGGTCCGAACGACTAGGGCGGGCGGGGCAGCTGGAGGATGCTTGTGGGCTGCCCCGGCTGCTGTCCGCGCACACCGCGAGGCTTCCCGCGGCGCTTTCGCCTGGGTGCGCAACCTGCCGCACGTGATGAGCGCGGTCAAGAACGGCGCCGCGCGTGGTCCTGACCTCGCGCAGCTACACCGGACGGACATGCGGTCCCGAAGGAACACCAAGTGCCGCGGCTCGCCCCGGTGTCGGGGCCTATGCGGTTGGCGTCCGGCTCTCGGTGGTGCCTTGGTCGAGGGACGCCGGTGTGCCGGCGGCCAGGGCGCGGAAGCGGGTGGGGGTGGTGCCGGTGTGCTGGCGGAAGAAGGCGCTGAAGGCGGTCGGGTGCGCGAAGCCGATGCGTTCGCCGATAGCGGCGGGCGGCTGGCCGGTGTGGACGAGGAGACGTTTGGCTTCCAGGAGGACCCGGTCGTCGATGAAGCGTTTGGCGCCGCATCCCGCGGCGGCGCGGGTGGCGCGGGTGAGGGTGCGCGTGCTGTAGCCGAGGCGGGCCGCGTAGTCCTCGACGCGGTGGGTGCGGGCGAAGTCCTGCTCGACGGCATCACGGAAACGGTGGAACGGCTCGCCGGCCGCACCGTCCGCAGGCCCGTCACCATCGAGGTGCGCGAGGCGGATCAGGAGGGCGGACAGCAGGTGCCGCATCGTCTCGATGTGGGCCGTCAAGGGCAGGTCGGACAGGTGGGCGAACTCGTCTTCGAGTGCGCCGAGGATGCGCCCAAGTGACTCGGCCTGCCGGGCGGCGGGGGCGACGTGCCGGGATCGGGCGCGTTCGGCGGCGGAGGTGAGCGTGGTGGTGGTGATGTCGCTGAGGAAGCCTGCCGGAAAAACGATCACGGTGCCCTCAGTGCCCTCAGTACCGTCACTACCCTCCAGCGGCGAGGGGAACTGCACGACTTGGCCGGGCCGCACCCACAGCCAGTCGCCGGGCCGGATCGCGTCGGTGCTGAAGTCGACCGAGCAGCGCAGGATGCCGGCCCGGACGTGGATGAGCAGGTGGAAGACCGGGCGGCTGGGCCGGTAGGGGTCGATGCCGTGGGTGTGGGCGCGTTCGGCGAGCCGGTCAAGCGGCACGACGTCGATGCCCGGTGGGGTGCCGGGCGTCGGACGGTAGGGGACAGCCGCGATCTCCCCCGGGGACGAGCCCTGCGCAGAGTGTCCGTTTTTCTTCATGACGTGTCCCAAGTGTAGGCGGTCGGGGCGGCGCCTGGGCCTAGTGTGAATAAGGGACAAGGACGCGCCCGGGCTGCCGGAGAACCAGCGCGGCGTTCCGTTGGTGTCCGAAACCCTTGGACAGCTCGGAAGAGCCGCTTTACGCGACGATCGGGAGATCGCAGATGACCATCGAGTACGCCACCCGCTACCGCACCCGCTCTCACATTCCCGCCGAGCCGGGCATGCCCTACTTCATCGAGAAGGGTCACGGCGACCGTGCTCATCTCTTCGGCGACCTGGTGACCGTCTACGCGGGCGGCGAGCAGACGGAGAACTCCTTCAACTTCTTCACCGTCGAAGGCCCCAAGGGCGACATCATCCCGGCTCACTCCCACCCCGACACCCACGAGGTGTTCTACATTGCCGACGGCGCGGTCCGCCTGTTCGTCGAGGACCTGCAGGGCAACCAGCACGAGAAGCTCCTTACTCCGGGTGACTTCGGCTTCGTGCCCAAGAACTGCCCGCACGCCTACCGGATGGAGCGCCACCACACCCGGGTCGTCGGCGTGGCCGCCGGCCCCGGCGGCACCTTCGAGCGGTTCTTCGAGAACTTCGGCGTCCCCACCGACGAGCTCACCCTGCCGAGCGAGCCCGTCGTCCCCGAGCCCGGCAAGTTCCTCACCGTCCCCCGGCAGTACGACGTGACCTTCCTGCCCGACCATCAGTGGCGCTCCGTGAGCTGACACCCGCGTGCCGCGCGTCTTCCGCCACACCGCGCCGGACGGCGTCCCCGCCTGTCCTCCTGGTCAACGAGGTCGGCGCCGACACCGTCCGCCAACTCGAGCGGGCAGTCGTTCAACGGGCGCCTCCCCTACGGATTCCGAACAGGCGCAGTGCGTGTGCCGGAAGAGGACGGCGAACGCAACGTACTGACCGGCGCCCCGCCGCCGGCCTGCGGAGGACTGGACGGACCCGTCGAACCGCGCACACCGCTCGGCGCATGACCGTGACACGGTTCCGCGTACGATCACCGGTGCCCCCGCCCAGCAAGGAGATCCGCCCGGTGCCCGCCGTCATCCCGCCGCCCCGATCCGCTCCCGGTCTCCTGCCGGTGCGGCGCCTGTCCCGCCTCGAGGACGGCGAGCACCTGGAGGCGCTGCTGTGGACGGCCGGACCGGGCTGGAAGATGATCAGCAGCGCCGTACTGGGCGGTGGTCTGGCAGAGCGTGCCTGGGTCCTCAACGCCCAGGTGTCCCATGGCTACCGACGCACCGACCCCGCCCAGCATCTGGCGGACCTCGCGCACGGGGCAGGGCTCGAAGGCGCGGGGGTGGGGCTGATGACGGCAGCCGATGTCTCCGCCTACGGTCATGCGCGCGATGGCGGAACGGAGGCAGTCGCGACCGCCGGCGTCACGGTGCGTGGGTGGGCCGCCTCCCCCGCGCGGGGCGCCGCTGAACCCACCGGGCCCGGAACGATCAACATCATCGCCGCGCTCCCGGTGGCGCTGACGGACGCTGCCCTGGTCAACGCGGTGCTCACCGCCACCGAAGCCAAGGTCCAGGCACTGCTGGAAGCGGGGTACGACTGCTCGGGCACGCCCACCGACGCCGTGTGCGTCGCCGGGCGTACGCCGCAGCCGGGCGTAGAGGTTCACGCCTTCACCGGGCCCCGCTCGCTGTGGGGCGCCCGCCTGGCCCGGGCCGTCCACCGAGCCGTACGTGCCACCCTGCCCGTGTCCCTCTGACGCCCCGGCTCATGCGCGGAGGTGACAGACGTGATGATCAGAAGTGATCACCGCGGCCTTGGTCCTTGCCGGGGCGGGGAAGTCGGCGCCGGTCTGCCGATAGTCCAGCAGGGCACTCCCACCCGAGGGCACACTGGACCTTCGGGGGAGGGCGTATGCGGTGTTGTGAGCGCATGCGTCCGACCTGGTCTGTCCGCGTCCGGGGAGAACGTGGGCCACAGGATCGGGGGGTTGGATGACGCAGGTGGTTCCTTCGCGCCGTGCTCTGCGTGGGCCGGGGCGGCACGGTCCTGTGGTGGTGATCGGCGCGGGCCCGTACGGCCTGTCGGTGACCGCGCATCTGCTCGCCGCGGGGGTGGACGTACGCATCTTCGGGGAGATCATGGGCAGTTGGCGGCATGCCATGGCCACGGGCATGTTCCTGAAGTCGACGCCACAGGCGACGGACCTGTCGGCACCGGAACCCGGGGGGACGCTGGCCGACTTCTGCCGGGCCGTGGGCGAGAGCGTGCTGACGGAGCTGACGCCCATCCCGTGCACGACCTTCGTCCGCTACGGCATGTGGTTCACCGAGCGGTACGTCGGCGAGGTGGAGAACACCCACGTACGGACCGTCGAGCGGTCACGCACCGGCTACCGGGTCTGCCTGGAGGACGGCGAGGAGATCGACACGGCAGCCGTGGTCGTGGCCACGGGACTGGGTGCGCTCGCCCACGTTCCTCCCCGCCTTCTTCCCCTGGCACCGGACGGCCCCGGACCCGATGCCGCACTGTCCCACACCAGCCAGCACACCGACCTCTCACGCTACGCAGGACACCGCGTGGCCGTGCTGGGCGGCGGACAGTCCGCCCTGGAAAGCGCCGCCCTCCTGCATGAAGCAGGCGCCGACGTCCGTGTTCTGGTCCGCGGCCCCCGGATCCGCTGGGGTGACACTCCGGTCCTTCACCGCCCCCTTGTGCAGCGGATCGTCCGGCCGTCATCGCCCCTGGGCACCGGCTGGGCCCTGGCGGCCGTCTGCCACGCGCCCGGCGCCGTGCGTGTTCTGCCGGCGCCCGCCCGGCTCCTGCTCCACCGGCGCGCCCTGGGGCCTTCCGGCGGCTGGTGGCTGCGCGAGCGCGTCGACGGTGTTCTGCCCGTGCACTGCTCCCGCCACATCACCCACGCCCACCTGCACGGCAAGCAAGCGCACCTCACGCTGGCAGGCGCGGGGGAAGGCCCCCGGGAGCTGTCCGTCGACCATGTCCTGGCCGCCACCGGCTACCGCCTCGACCTCGAAGCCCTCGCATTCCTGTCACCGGCCCTGCGCCACCGGCTCGCCCGCGTCCCCGGCTCGCGGGCACCCCGCCTGACCGGGGCGTTCGAGTCGTCCTTTCCCTGCCTCTACTTCACCGGCTCACTGGCAGCCCCCACCTTCGGCCCCATGCTCCGCTTTGTCGCCGGCACCGCCTTCGCGGCTCGCCGCATCACCGCTCACGTGACCGAGCGCGTACGCCGTCACGACGGGCGGTCGGAGGCCGCGGCACCCCTGCCGGGAAGTGGTTCGACAGGGCGACGGCACGACGAGCAGGCACGGGGAACCGGCACGAGGAACCCCTGAGGGCCGCTGAAAGGCGCGAGGCGATCGTGCGGCCGGCCAGGGCCGGCGTCGTGCAGCACGGTCTTCCTCGCCGGGTACGCTCAGGTGCGTCGATGGGCTCGGTGTCGCGCGAGCCGGGGTCTGGGGGATCTGTTCGTCGTGCGCACCGCCGGGCACGTCATGGGGCCCGAGGTGCTGGGCAGCATCGAGTACGG
>NZ_JBPQTS010000192.1:0-12097 GCF_051386455.1 Streptomyces sp. URMC 124 | reverse complement strand
CGCCGGCGCGGTGCCAGGCGGAGTCCGCGGAGGTGACGAACCCGGCGTCGGCGAGGGCCGCCAGCAGCTGCGCCCTGTCGGTGACGGCGCCGCTGGGGCGGATGACCAGCGCCCAGTGGCGGCTCGCCGCCCGCGTGGCCGCCGAAGAAGGGAACGGGGAGCTCCGGGTGACGCCCTGGCGCGGCCTCGTCGTTCCCGGGCTCCCCGCTCCCAAGGCCCCGCAGCTGCTGGCGGCCCTCGCCGACGCCGGGTTCGTCACCTCCGCGGACTCCGCCTGGCACCGCGCCGGCGCGTGCGCCGGGCGCCCCGGATGCGCCAAGTCCCTCGCGGACGTGCGGGCGGACGCTGCGCACTGCCTCGCCAGCGGGCAGCCTGGCGGTACGGAGGCCGCACTGCTGCCGGTGTACTGGTCCGGCTGCGCCCGGCGCTGCGGCCGCCCCGGCGACGGCCGCTGGGTCGACGTCCTCGCGACGGACGGCGGTTACGAGGTCTCCCTGCGGGGAGGCGGCGCGCCGGACGGCCCGGTGCGCAAGGTGGCCGCCGCCGGGCTGCTGCCGGACGTGGTGGCGGCGGCCCGGACGGCGACGACGACATAGCGATATATGAGCGATATATAGCGGCACAGGGCGACACGCAGCAGCACAGGGCGGCACACAGCCGTACGAACAGACGAAGCATCAACGAAGCACCATCAGCGAGCGAGGCAGAGTGTTCGAGTACGACAAGGACGGCGCGTCCATCTACCGCCAGTCCTTCGCCACCATCCGCGCCGAGGCGGACCTCGGCGGGCTGCCGCCGGACGTCGGCCGGGTCGCGGTGCGCATGATCCACGCCTGCGGGATGACCGACCTCGTACGGGACCTCGCGTACTCCCCGCAGGTCGTCGCGCGCGCCCGCGAGGCCCTGCTGGCCGGGGCGCCGATCCTGTGCGACGCGAACATGGTCGCCAGCGGCGTCACCCGCAAGCGCCTGCCCGCGGACAACGAGGTGCTGTGCACCCTCACCGACCCGTCCGTGCCGGACCTGGCCCGGCGCATGGGCACCACGCGCAGCGCCGCCGCGCTGGAGCTGTGGCGCGAGAAGCTGGAGGGCGCGGTGGTGGCCGTGGGCAACGCGCCCACCGCCCTGTTCCGGCTCCTGGAGATGGTGGCCGAGGGCGCGCCGCGCCCCGCGGCCGTCCTCGGCATACCGGTGGGCTTCATCGGCGCCGCCGAGTCCAAGGACGCCCTGGCCGGCAGCCCCCTGGGGCTGGAATACCTGGTGGTGCGGGGGCGGCGCGGCGGCAGCGCCATGGCCGCGGCCGCGATCAACGCGATAGCGAGCGAGGAAGAGTGAGCGAGCAGCATGCGCAGACGACGGGCCGGCTGTACGGGGTGGGGCTCGGCCCCGGCGACCCGTCGCTGATGACCGTACGGGCCGTCGAGGTCATCACGGAGGCCGACGTCGTCGCGTACCACAGTGCCCGGCACGGCCGCTCGATCGCGCGGTCCATCGCCGAACGCCACCTGCGCCCCGAGCACATCGAAGAGCGCCTGGTCTACCCCGTGACGACCGAGACCACGGACCACCCCGGCGGCTACCGGGGCGCCATGGAGGAGTTCTACGAGGAGGCCGCGGCGCGGCTGGCGGCCCACCTGGACGCCGGGCGCACGGTGGCGGTGCTCGCGGAGGGCGACCCGCTCTTCTACAGCTCCTACATGCACATGCACAAGCGCCTCGCGGACCGCTACCCCACCGAGGTGATCCCCGGGGTCACCTCGGTGAGCGCCGCGGCCGCGCGGCTCGGCGAACCGCTCGTCGAGGGCGAGGAGGTGCTGACGATCCTGCCCGGCACCCTGCCCGAGGAGGAGCTCGCGGCGCGGCTCGCCGCCACCGACTCGGCCGTCGTGATGAAGCTCGGCCGCACCTTCCCCGCCGTGCGCGGCGCGCTGGAGCGGTCCGGGCGCCTCGCCGAGGCGCGGTACGTCGAGCGCGCGACGATGAGCGGTGAGCGCACGGGGCGGCTCGCGGACGTGGATCCGGAGTCGGTCCCGTACTTCTCGGTGGCCGTGCTGCCGAGCCGCGTGGACGCCGAGCCGTCTGCGGATCGGGGCGAGGTCGTCGTCGTCGGGCTCGGCCCGGCCGGCCCGCTGTGGCTCACGCCCGAGGCGCGCGGCGAGCTGGCGGCCGCGCAGGACGTCGTCGGCTACAGCACGTACGTGGACCGGGTGCCCGTGCGGCCGGGCCAGCGGCGGCACGCCTCCGACAACAAGGTGGAGTCCGAGCGCGCCGAGTTCGCGCTGGACCTCGCGCGGCAGGGGCGGCGCGTCGCGGTCGTCTCCTCGGGCGACCCGGGCGTCTTCGCGATGGCCACGGCCGTCCTGGAGGTGGCCTCCGAGGGCCCGTACCGCAACATTCCGGTGCGGGTCGTGCCGGGCATGACCGCCGCCCACGCGGCCGCCGCGCGCGCCGGTGCGCCGCTCGGCCACGACTACGCGGTGATCTCGCTCTCCGACCGGCTCAAGCCGTGGGAGGTCATCGCGGAACGGTTGCGCTCCGCGGCCTCCGCGGACCTCGTCCTCGCCCTGTACAACCCCGGCTCCCGCAGCCGCGTCTGGCAGGTCGCCAAGGCCCGCGAACTCCTCCTGGAGTTCCGCTCCCCGGACACCCCGGTGGTCCTGGGCCGCGACGTGGGCGGCCCGGAGGAGAGCGTACGCATCGTCCGCCTCGGCGAACTCGACCCGGCGGAGGTCGACATGCGCACGATCCTGCTCGTGGGCTCGACGCAGACCCAGGCGGTCCGCCGCACGGCAAAGGGCTCTCCGGAGGAGATCGTCTGGACGCCGCGGCGGTATCCGGAGGGATAGCGCGGTATCCGGAGGGATAGCGGGGAGGACGCGTACGACTCAGGACCCGAGGAAAGTGACCTGCCGGATGTAGACCCGCTGATGGCGCGGGACGATCTGGTAGACGAACATGCCCGACGCGTCCACGGCCTCTTCCTGCATGCGGGGCGAAGCACCTGTGTACTTCGCCCCGTCCAGGTAGAGGGACGCAGCCGCCCGGACCAGTTCGTCGGCCCTCTCCTCGACCTTCGCGACGAAGGCGAGGTTGTCGATGCCGCCGATGACGAAGCCGGGGTCCGGGTCGTACTCCCACTCCCAGCTGTCAGTCACCGGTCACCGCCGCCCTGGCCTCGTTGCGCACCGCCAGGCACTCGTCCATGGCCGTACGCCATCTCGGGTCGTCACGGTCCAGGGCGTTCGCGTCGTCGAGGGCGGCGTGGTAGCGGGCTGCCAGGCGTGGGCGGCGTTCGATCTCCACCTCGGTCGCCCATTTGACCTGAAACACGCGAATGGGGTTGAACGATGCGTGCTGGGTGGCCGCGGTGAAGGCCGAATCGCGGTCCGCCTGGAACTCCGGGAGCCGGGAGGGGGCCACGCGTGCCAAGGCCGCCCGCAGCGCCGGGAACGTCATGTCGGGCCGCGGAAAGAGCTCGGCAGACTCTTCCGAATACGGTGCGGTCATCAGTCCTCCGTCGTCCGTCGGGCGCTCTTCGAACCGTACCGGCCCGCTCTCGGGACCGGCGGGAAACCAGCCGGTCACCGGGGGCCGAGGACGCGCTCCACCCATTCCGCCGCCTCCGCCGGTCCCCCGGCCGTGGGCACGTCCTCCGGCGCGGGAGGCCGGCGGATCACCATCACCGGGATGCGCGCCTCGCGGGCCGCGGTGAGTTTGGCGGACGTGGCCGCCGCGCCGCTGTCCTTGGTCACCAGGACGTCGATGCGGTGCCGGCGGATCAGTTCGCGTTCGCCCTCGACGGTGAAGGGGCCCCGGTCCAGGAGGACCTCCATGCGGGACGGCGACGGCGGCTCGGGGGCGTCGACGGAGCGGACGAGGAACCACAGGCGGTCGAGGTGGGCGAAGGAGGCGAGGCCCATGCGGCCGGTGGTGAGGAAGACCCGTTCGCCGAGCGCCGGCAGCGCCGCCGCGGCCTCCTCCAGAGAGCCGGTCTCGTGCCAGTCGTCGCCCGGACCTGCGACCCAGCCGGGGCGGCGGACGGCGAGCAGGGGAACATGGACCTCGGCGGCGGCCTGCGCCGCGTTGAAACTGATCGTGCCGGCGAAAGGATGGGTGGCGTCGATGAGCGCGTCCACCTGCTGCTCGCGCAGCCACCGGGCGAGGCCGTCCGGGCCTCCGAACCCTCCGATGCGGACCTGCCCCGCGGGCAGCCGCGGCGCGGCGACGCGCCCGGCGAGCGAGCTGGTGACCCGCAGCGCGGGATCGGCGGCCAGCTCGGCGGCGAGGCGCCGCGCCTCGGTCGTGCCGCCCAGGATCAAGATGTGGCGCTCGGCGCTCACGACGTGCCCTTCTCCTCGGGATTCGGCCGGCTCGGCGGCCCCGGCGCCCCACCCTACGGCCGGGAGCCGTCGTGGCTGAAGCGACGGACGTCACCGCAGCAGCCACGGCCAAGGCCACCGGCAAGGCCACCGGCGGGCGGGCCGCGCAGCTGCAGCACACCGGCCTGCGGCACGGCTGGACCACGGGTGCCTGCGCGACGGCCGCCACCACCGCCGCGTACACCGCACTGCTCACGGGCGAGTTCCCCGACCCCGTGACGATCACTCTGCCCAAGGGGCAGACGCCCGCGTTCGCGCTCGCCGCGGAGCACCTGGCGGAGGGGCGGGCCATGGCCGGCATCGTCAAGGACGCCGGTGACGATCCGGACGTCACCCACGGCGCGCTGATCCGGGCGACCGTGCGGATCCTCCCCCCGGGTTCCGGAGTGGTCTTCCGGGCCGGGCCGGGCGTCGGCACCGTCACCCGTCCCGGTCTCCCCCTGGACGTCGGCGAGCCCGCCATCAACCCCGTGCCGCGGCAGATGATCCGCGACCACGTCGCGGGGGTCGCGGCCCGGCACGGCGGTACGGGCGACGTCGAGGTCGAGGTGTCCGTCGACCACGGCGCGGAGATCGCGCGCTCCACCTGGAACCCGCGCCTGGGCATCCTGGGCGGCATCTCGATCCTGGGCACCACGGGCATCGTCGTGCCGTACTCGTGCTCGGCGTGGATCGACAGCATCCGGCGCGGCGTGGACGTGGCCCGCGCGGCGGGCCGCCGCCACGTCGCGGGCTGTACGGGTTCGACGTCGGAGAAGGTGGCCGTGGCCGTGCACGGCCTGCCGGAGGACGCCCTGCTGGACATGGGCGACTTCGCGGGGGCGGTGCTCAAGTACGTCCGCCGGCACCCGGTGGACCGGCTCACGGTCGCGGGCGGCTTCGCCAAGCTGTCGAAGCTGGCGGCGGGCCACCTGGACCTGCACTCGGGCCGCTCGCAGGTGGACAAGGGGTTCCTCGCGGAGCTGGCCCGGCACGGCGGCGCCGGCGAGGAGCTGGCGGCCGCGGTCGCCTCGGCCAACACGGGGCTGGAGGCCCTGCGGCTGTGCGAGGCCGCGGGCGTCCCGCTGGGCGACCTGGTCGCGGCCACGGCCCGCGACGAGGCCCTCGCGGTGCTGCGCGGCGCGCCCGTCGCGGTCGACGTCATCTGCATCGACCGCGCGGGCACGATCGTGGGCCGCGCGGAACCCGTGGGACCGCGCGGCGCTCACGGGCGGGGTTAGCGCAGCGTGTTGAGCGCGGAGGCCGCGGCCGCCGGCTTGTCCTTCACCGGCTTCGGAAGCGCGCCGCAGAACTCGCCCTCGAACATGTTCTCGAAGGGCGGGCTCTGGTCGAGCCAGTCGCCGTTGATGTTGAAGGTGAGCATGTGCTTGCCGTCGCGCGTGCCCGCGGACCCGCTCAGGGAGCCCCAGACGACGCCGTCGTGCCCGTAGACCTGCACGCCGCAGGTCAGCTTGCGGGAGATGATGCCGAGCCCGTACGTGTAGTGCTCGCCGGTCTCGACGGTCGTGAGCATCGCGTCGAGCTGCTTCTTCGGCAGGAGCTTGCCCTGCAGCAGCGCGCTGTAGAAGCGGTTGAGGTCGCCGCTGGTGCTCACGACCTCGCCCGTGGCGCCGGACCAGGACGGCCGGTACTCGGTGGCGTCGTAGATCTCCGGGCCGGGGTTCGGCACGTAGAGCTTGGAGTAGCCGACGGGGTGCGGCGCGGGCAGCTTCGGGTCGGTGCCGGGGAAGGTGGTCTCCTTCAGGCCCAGCGGCTTGACGATGCGCCGCTCGACCTCACGGGCGTAGGCGTTCCCCGTCGCCTTCTCGATGATCATGCCGCCGAGGACGAAGTTGGTGTTCGAGTAGCGCCAGCCCTTGCCGGGCTCGAAGTCCGGGCCGTACTTGATGCCCATGGCGACGATCTGCTCGGGCGTCTTGATGTCGTATCGGTGCTCGAAGAAGCCCTGGCCGTTCATCTGCTCGTTCCACTCGGGCGTGTACACCATGTCGTGGACGCCGCTGGTGTGGTTGAGGAGCTGACGGATCGTGATCTTGCTGGCGTCGTAGCCGTTGCCCTTGACCACGCCGGGGAGCCACTTCTCGACGGAGTCGTCGATGCTCAGCTTCCCCTCGGCCTCCAGCTGCAGCAGGACCGTGGCGACGAAGGACTTGGTGATGCTGCCCGCACGGAAGTGGTCGGCGGCGGTGCGCTTGCGCTTCGTGGCCGTGTCCGCGTAGCCCGCGGAGCCGGACCAGGTGCCCCTGGGCGTACGGGCCTCGGCGGCCACGCCCGGCATATCGGCGGCGACCAGGCCGTTCAGGGCCTCCTGCGTGGCGGCGTGCGCCTTGTCCCCGCCCGGCGCCGTCGCGGCGACGGCCGGGGCGACCGCCGTGCCGACGACCGCGGTCGCCGTGAGGGCCACGAGCGTGGCCCTCAGAACCTTGGATACATGCTGCGACATGTGCTTCCCCCCTGGGAAATGGTCCGGCCGCACGCGGGCGGCCGCATGATCATTTGGGGGTAAGCATAGGCTAACCTCAGTTGGCGCAACGCCCCTGGTGGTCACGGTCCCGGCCCGCCGAATAGAGGTAGCTGTCGGGGAACTGCTCCGCGGCCAGCGTGCGGCCCACGACGATGACCGCGGTACGGACCACGCCGGCCTCCTTCACCTTCTCCGCGATGTCGGCGAGCGTGCCGCGCAGGACCAGCTCGTCGGGGCGGCTGGCCATGGCGACGACGGCCGCGGGACAGTCGGCGCCGTAGTGCGGGAGCAGTTCGGAGACGATCCGCTCGGGGTAGCGCGCGGCCAGGTGCAGGACGAGCAGGGCGCCGCTGCGGCCGAGCGTCGCGAGGTCCTCGCCGGGGGGCATGGGGGTGGCCTGCTGCGAGATGCGCGTGAGGATCACCGTCTGCCCCACCGTCGGCACGGTCAGCTCGCGGCCCAGCGCGGCGGCGGCCGCGGCGAAGGCGGGGACGCCCGGCACGATCTCGTACGGGATGCCCGCCGCGTCCAGGCGGCGCATCTGCTCGGCGACGGCGCTGAAGACCGAGGGGTCGCCCGAGTGCAGGCGCGCCACGTCGTGGCCCGCCTCGTGGGCGCGCACGAACTCCTCGGTGATCTGGTCCAGGTTCAGCCCGGCCGTATCCACGAGGCGGGCGTCCGGCGGGCACTCGGCGAGGAGTTCGCGCGGGACGAGGCTGCCCGCGTAGAGGCAGACGCCGCAGCGCGCGAGCGTGCGGGCGCCGCGCACCGTGATGAGGTCGGCGGCGCCGGGGCCGGCGCCGATGAAGTACACGGTCATGACGGGAAGTCCCCCTCGAAAGCGGTGTGCGGGTCGGTGGGCTTGACCGCTGACCACTGCGTCACCGGCATCGCCTGGCGCCAGCCCGTGAAGCCTCCGACGGGGACGGCGTGCGCCACCGCCAGGCGGGTCAGGTCGCCGCCGTGGCGGCGGTACCACTGCGTGAGCAGGGCCTCGGATTCCAGGGTGACGGTGTTGGCCACCAGGCGGCCGCCCGGGGGCAGCGCCTCCCAGCAGGCGTCCAGCAGGCCCGGAGCCGTCAGGCCGCCGCCGATGAAGACCGCGTGCGGCGCGGGCAGTTCCGCGAGGGCCGCGGGTGCGGCGCCGGTGACCACGCGCAGGGCCGGGACGCCCAGCGCCTCGGCGTTGCCGGTGATCCGGGCGGCCCTTGCGGGGTCCCGCTCCACGCTGACGGCCCGGCAGGTGCGGTGCGCGCGCATCCACTCGATCGCGATCGAGCCGGAGCCGCCGCCCACGTCCCACAGGAGTTCGCCGGGGGCCGGGGCGAGGGCGGCGAGCGTCGCCGCCCGCACGTGGCGCTTCGTCAGCTGGCCGTCGTGCTCGAACGCGTCGTCCGGCAGGCCGGGGGTGAGCGGGAGGCGCAGGGCGCCGGGGGCGCGGCGGCAGGCCACCGCGATGACGTTCAAGGCGTCGCCGGGCGGGTGCGGCCAGTCGTCGGCCGTGCCCTCGACGCGGCGCTCGGCCGGGGCGCCGAGCTGCTCCAGGACGGTCATCCGGCTCGGGCCGAAGCCGCGCGAGCGCAAGTGCGCGGCGACCTCGGCGGGGGTGCCCGCGCCCGCGCTGAGGACCAGCAGGTGGCGGCCGTCGTGCAGCGCCGCGGTGAGCGCGGCGAGCGGCCGGCCGACCAGGCTCACCACCTCGGCGTCCTCCAGCGGCAGGCCCAGCCGCGCGCAGGCGTACGAGACGGAGGAGGGGTGCGGCAGCACGCGGAGGGCGCCGGGGCCGGCGACGTCGGCCAGGGTGCGGCCGATGCCGAAGAACATGGGGTCGCCGCTGGCGAGCACGCACAGGCGGCGCCCGGCGTGCGCGGCCAGCAGGCCCGGGACGGCGGGGCGCAGCGGGGACGGCCAGGCGACGCGCTCGGCGGAACACTCACCGGGCAGCAGCTCCAGCTGCCGCGGTCCGCCGACGACCACCTCGGCCCCGCGCAGGGCCTCCTGCGAGCCCGGGGCCAGACCGGCCCATCCGTCGGCACCGATACCGACGACGGTGACGGCGGGGACGACGGGGGCGGGGCGCACGGGCGATTACCTCGGCATTCACTGCGGACGGGAGCACGGGAACTCTACTGACCGCCCCCACCCACCGACCACCCGGGCCGACCTCCACCGGGCAACCCCACTCCGCCCCGCGGCGGAAAGAAAGGGGACGGGTCCCGCCCGAAAGTCCGCCGCCGCGGCGGAAAGGCCGCGCGGCGTGGACCGGTGGGGTTAGGTGCGGGCCCTGCGGACCTCTACGGGGGCGACCCGGCCGGCCAAGGCCACCGTGCCGGCCGCCTCGTGGCGGGTGCGGATGACCGAGCCGCGACCCTGATGGATCGTCAAGTTACGGGAGAGCGCGGCCGTCAGGGACAGCGCCGCCGCCCCCGTCGCCTCGTCCTCCGTGATGCCGTCGCCACGGCGCGGGAAGCCGCGGGCGCGGACGCGGCCCGTGGGTTCGTCCTGCCAGGACCAGGCGTAGAGCCAGCCCTCGCCGGGCGGCGGCGACGGCAGGGCGTCGACCTCGCCCGGCGTCGCGTACTGCTCAAGGCGGCGGCCCGTGGCCCAGGACGGCCGGGCGCGGATCCACGTGACGCCGTCGGCCGTCCAGGACGGCACGTCACCGGCGGGCGGCCGCAGCACGTCCGCCGCGTACCCCCGCTGCCGCAGCAGCCACGCCGCGCCCACCAGCGGGTGCCCGGCGAAGGGCAGGGGCCCGGTGGGGGTGTAGACGTCGACGACGCCGCGCCCGGCGTCGTCGACGAACACCGTTTCGCTGAAGCCCAGCCCGGCGGCCAGCCGCCGCCGTTCCCCGGCGTCCGCAACGGCCGGCCCGTCGGTGACGACTCCCAGGAGGTTGCCTCCGGAGCCGTCCGGTCCGGTGAAGACCCGCAGGACGTGGACGTCCACCGCGCGGCTCCCGCTACCAGCCGGCCGGGCTGTAGTCCTTGAGGAAGCAGCCGTAGAGGTCCTCGCCCTGCTCGCCCCGGACGATCGGGTCGTAGACGCGGGCGGCGCCGTCGACCAGGTCGAGGGGGGCGTGGAAGCCGGCCTCGGCGAGGCGGACCTTGTCCGGGTGGGGCCGCTCGTCCGTGATCCAGCCCGTGTCGACGCTGGTCATGAGGATGTTATCGGCCTGGAACATCTCCTCGGCGCTGGTGCGCGTGAGCATGTTCAGCGCGGCCTTGGCCATGTTGGTGTGCGGGTGCCCGGCGCCCTTGTAGCCGCGGCTGAAGACGCCTTCCATGGCGGAGACGTTCACCACGTACTTGCGGCGCGCAGGCGACGCGGCCATCGTCGGCCGCAGCCGGTTGACCAGCACGAACGGCGCCGTGACATTGCACAGCTGCACTTCGAGGAGCTCGACGGGGTCGACCTCGCCGACGGCCTGGATCCAGGTGTTGGTCGCGTCGAGGTCGGGGACGAGCCCGCCGGCGTCGATGGCGGTGCCGGCCTCGACGCGGGCGAGGGACGCGGAGCCGCTGGTGAGCGCGAGCTCGGTGAGGGCCTGCGGCGTGAGGGAGTCGTGCTTGCTGCCGGCGGGGGCGGGCAGCTCGGGCTGCGCACCGCTGCCGAAGGCGCCGAAGACCTCGGAGGCGGGCAGTTCGCCGGCGGGCAGCGGGGCGGACTCGGCGCTGATGAGCTCGCGGTAGGCGGCCGGGGTGCGGCGCACGGTCTGGGCCGCGTTGTTGATCAGGATGTCGAGCGGGCCCTCGGCGCTGACGGAGTCGGCGAGGGCGACGACCTGCGCCGGGTCGCGCAGGTCGATGCCGACGACCTTGAGCCGGTGCAGCCAGTCCGCGCTGTCCTCCATCGCCTTGAAGCGGCGGATGGCGTCGTTGGGGAAGCGCGTGGTGATCGTGGTGTGCGCACCGTCGCGGAGCAGCCGCAGCGCGATGTACATGCCGATCTTGGCGCGGCCGCCGGTGAGCAGGGCCCGCCGGCCGGTCAGGTCGGTGCGGGCGTCGCGGCGGGCGCGGTTCTCCAGCGCGCAGGGCTGGCAGAGCTGGTGGTAGAACGCGTCGACCTCGGTGTAGCGGCCCTTGCAGATGTAGCAGGACCGGGGGCGCTCGAGGATGCCGACGATCTGGGTGGTGGCGGTGGCGGCCAGCGGTATGCCGCGGGTCTCGTCGTCGATCCGGTCGGCGGCGCCGGTGGCCGTGGCCTCGGTGACCGCCTTGTCGTGGGCGGTCTTGGCGGCCCGGCGCTCCTGGCGGCGGCGCTGCTTGACCGTGCGGTAGATGCCGGAGGTGGCGCGGCGGACGGTGATGGCGTCGGGGTGGTCGACGGGCAGTTCGTCGAGCTCCTCGAGCACGCTCAGGCAGATCGCCATGCGCTCGGGGTCGATGCCGGGCCCGTACTCGCCCTGTGCGTCTGCGCCTGCGCGGCTGTCTTCAGTGACCTCGGTGACCGTCATCGCCGCTGTTGTGTCCCAGTTCGTCTGTTCGAATGAAGCTTCCAGGGAACTGTACGTAGACAGCGGTGATGGCACCAAACCCGCAGGCGCGAGCGGTGCGGCACAGGCTATACCCCCGTCACACGCGCCGCATGCATCACATCCCACTTATTGGGTCTTCCGGGTTAATTATGCCTTTGAGCGCCTATATCGGACCAATCTCCTCAGTTACACCGGACACAATTGCCGCTCACCACCCATGAGAAAGGTTTAGCCATGTCGCGTATCGCCAAGGCCGCCGCCCTGACCGTCGCCGCCGGCGTCGCCGTGACGGGCGCTGCCGGAGTCGCCACCGCCGCTTCGGGAGCGAACGGCGCGGCCGTCGGCTCGCCCGGCGTCATCTCCGGCAACGTCATTCAGGTCCCGATTCAGGTGCCGATCAACCTCTGCGGGAACACGATCGACATCATCGCCCTCCTGAACCCGACCTTCGGCAACACCTGCGTCAACGCCGATTAGTGGACCCCGCGCCCGGGTGGGACCACCGGACCCACCCGCGCGGTTGGCGCGGGAAGGATCGAAGTCAGCCGCCGGAGTCCTGACCTGCGCTTTCGTGGCGCCCATCACGTTCTGCGTGGTGGGCGTCACGTTCGTGTGCGGGGCCCTCGCCACGCGCGCCTCCCTCGCCGGGCTCCGCCGGGTCGGTGCGGGGCCGCTGGGCGCCGGGGAGGTCGGGCGTCTCCACGAGGGGCGGGAGGTCCGGGGTCAAGTGCGTATGCCCTGAGGTCATCGCGGGTGCCTGCCTTGTCGGAGGGGGGA
>NZ_JBPQTS010000191.1:0-12231 GCF_051386455.1 Streptomyces sp. URMC 124 | reverse complement strand
CCACCACCGCCTTCGCCCTCTCCCGCCTCGCCGACCCCGACACCCTCCACCACACCCCCATCGGCATCTTCCGCAGCACCCGCCGCCCGGTCTACGACACCCAGATGGCCGACCAGCTCGAAGCGGCCGTCGAGCAGTACGGCAAGGGCGACCTCACCAGCCTCCTCTCGGGCAACGACACCTGGACTGTCGTCGGTTGAGCGCGAGAGGTCCGTCAGGGCGCTCCCCCGAGCCGCCCGGCTCCATCCACCCCCGTTATGTAGCTAAGGTTCCGCCGATGGCATCGCCCACTCCGTCATCACCCGGCCCGTCCCGGCCCGCGTCACGCGGCCGGGCCGCTCTGGCCGTACTCCTTCTTGCGTCCACCCTCACCGTCATGGCGGGCACGATCCTCACCCCCGTCGTGGGAGTCATCCGCGGCGAGCTCGGCGTCAGCGGTACGAGCGCCGGTCTGATCCTCACCGCCCACGGCCTGTCCCTGGCCATCGCCAGCCCGCTCGTCGGCTGGACGATCGACCGCTGGGGGCTGAAGACGCCCCTGGTGGCCGGGCTCCTGCTCTACGGCGTCGCGGGCGGCGCCGGCCTGGTCACCACCTCGTACACGGCGCTGATCATCAGCCGGTTCGCGTTCGGCGTGGGCGCGGCCGCGGTCTTCGCCGGCACGACGGTGGCGCTGCTGGCGCTCTACGAGGGGCCCGAGCGGGACCGCGTGGCGGGGTGGCGCTCGGTCGCCATCAGCGTCGGCGGGATCATCTGGCCGCTGCTGGGCGGCGCGCTCGGCGGGATCTCCTGGCACGGCCCCTTCGCGATCTACCTGCTGGGCATCCCGGTCGGCCTCGCGATGATGTTCACGCTGCCCAAGAGCCTGAGCGCCAAGCGGCCCGGCGGCGGTGGCGGAACGTTCACTCTGCTGCGTTCCCGGCCCCGGCTGCTGGGTCTCTACGCCCTGTCGCTGACCAGCTCGTTCCTGCTGTACGTGCTGGCCGTCTTCCTTCCCCAGCGGCTTTCCCAGCTCGGCGTCGAGACGCCGTTCCTGGTCGCGCTGTACACGACGAGCACCTCGGTCGCCGGCACCCTGGTCGGCCTGGCCTACGCCAAGATCAAGACGAACTTGGGCTACGTGCGGCTGCTGCGGCTCTCGGCCGTGCTGTGGGTGGTGGCCTTCCTGGTCGCCGGGACCGCGTCCAACGCGGTGCTGATCATCCTGGCACCGGCCCTGTTCGGTCTCGGCATGGGCATGTCCGTGCCCGCGCTCGCCGTGATGATCGGCGAGACGGCGCCGCCCGCGATGCGCGGTCAGGCCACGTCCCTGTCGGGGACGGCCAACTTCACCGGCCAGTTCGCCGCGCCCCTGGTGATCGGCCCG
This sequence comes from Streptomyces sp. URMC 124, assembly GCF_051386455.1. NCBI lineage: Bacteria > Bacillati > Actinomycetota > Actinomycetes > Kitasatosporales > Streptomycetaceae > Streptomyces > Streptomyces sp. URMC 124. Next base: position 10,865 of record NZ_JBPQTS010000191.1, on the reverse strand, counting down.
GTGATCGGCGCGACGTCGATCGCCACCGGCTTCCGGGTCGCCGGCGGCATCGCCCTCCTGTCGTTCCTGCTGCTGTTCTTCCTGAAGGCCCCCGCTCCCGCCGCGGCCGCGTCCCCCGCTCCCAAGGAGCCGGCGGACGAGGAGGGCACGGCCGCTCGCTGACCGGCGCCCCGCGCCCGGCGCCCGGCACCCCGCCGCGAGCGCCCCTCCGGCCCGTCCGCACCCCCCTTTCCGCGGGCGGGCCGAAGTCTGGCCGAAATCGACCGATTGCCGCATCACGCCTGGTCACAGATTGATCAAAGGGTGAACTCCGCGCTCGCACAGCAATCTTTAGCCGGAAGCGGGCTTTTAGTTAGCGCTAAAGGTGGCATCCTCTTATCTGGGAAGGCGCCCACGGGCGCCGCGATGTCCGTTCCTGGGGGTAGCCATGACATGGCGTGACAAAGGCGATCAAGCACGGCTGGCCGATGCGGCCGGAGCCCGGCTGGCCCGCCATGCGACGGCATCCCTGGCGGGCGTCCTGGCCGAACGCGGCATGACGCGCAAGGACTTGGCGGACAGCATGGGCGTCTCGCCGGGCCGCGTGAGCCAAATCCTCTCGGGCGACGAGAACCTGACGATGCGTTCGCTCGCGGCCGTGGCCGATGCGCTCGACGTGAAACTGGAGATCTCCTTCACCGAGTCGCCCTCGGGCGGCTGCCAAGCCCCCTCGGCAGCACGGGCCTTGGCCAAGACCCACCGCTGACTCAGCGCGCCGCGACCTCGGCGGCGGCAGCGTAGAGCGGCTGCCGCCGCAGTGCGATGATCTTCTTGTCGTCGCTGCGCTTGCCGTGGGCGTGCGCCAGCTCCAGCAGATACGCACAGAAGTGCTCGGCCTCGCCGAACGCCCGCAGCATCCGCCCGGCCTCCTGGGGCGTCCGCTCGCGCTGCTCGTCCTTGCAGGCCTTCTCGATCTCGGTCTCGAGGGTGTCCGCGTGCTGCACCGCGGCCCGCACGTCCTCGTACCGCTCCCTGATCGAGGTCACCAGGCCGCTCTTCCCCTTGGGAGAGCGCCCGGGGACGTCCACTCGGGCCCTGAGGTGCCGCGCGACCCGGTCGGCGAAGACGTCGATCTCCCAGCAGTTGTCGAAACCGCCGGTCATCCGGGCGCACCAGTCGGCCCGGTCGGTCTGCAACCGCAGCATCAGACTGTTGATCAGCAGCGAATGTCCCAGTGTGACAATCGCCATCACCGGGTGCTCCGCCTGCTCGGTCCTCTTCTTGGGCACCAGCCCCGCCCCCGCCACGACGCCGACCGCCGCCGGCGGCACGCTGGAGGCGTGGGGTAACAGCAGACCGCTCGCCAGCGCCGCCATCGCGGACGTCCACAGCACCACGGCCAGCGCCGACGACACCGACCTCACCGTCCCCAGCAGCCGCCCCTGCCCGCGGAAGCGGTGGACCAGGCACACCCAGGTCACGGGCGCGCAGACGGCAGCGGGCAGCACCCACTCCGAAAGAACGGACGTCTGGACCCCAGCCACCCCGCGTCCCCCTCCGGATCACACAGCGCCCCGGTACGACTACGGAATGATGTTCCCACTCCAGCCACTACGGCGTGCCACGTTCCGGCCAAGCTCTTCCGTTTCCGGAGACACAAAAAGAGACAGGCCCCCCGAAGTGACCGTAGTCACTCCAGGAGGCCTGTCCTCACTGTGCGCGAGGGGGGAGTTGAACCCCCACGCCCTTTCGGGCACTGGAACCTGAATCCAGCGCGTCTGCCTATTCCGCCACCCGCGCATGGGTGTCGTCCTCGGGCTTCCGAAGCTTTCCCGGGGGGCTTGCCCTTCCGGTTCTGCGCCGTGCGCCTTCCGACATCGAGAACATTAGCACGCCCTGGCGGGTGCCTTCACACTCGTTCTCCCGGGCCCGGGCCTGCGGGGGGCGTGCCGGTCCGCCGGGACCGGTGGGGACCCCGCCGGTTGCGGGACACTGGCTCCCGGCCGCCTCTACGATCCCTATGAAGGGGTAGGAAGGGGTCGCGCCGACGGGCCGGGGCGACACTCGTCACTCCTGGCCCCGAAGGGGAACCGGCCGTTTCCCCAACGCGTGGATACGATCAGTAAGCAGTATCAGGAACGACACCGAGCATCAGGAACGTCACTGAGGGAAGGAGGTGCCCCGTGGGAGTACTGAAGCGCTTCGAGCAGCGTCTCGAGGGTCTCGTGAACGGCACCTTCGCCAAGGTGTTCAAGTCCGAGGTGCAGCCGGTCGAGATCGCCGGCGCTCTCCAGCGCGAGTGCGACAACAACGCCACCATCTGGAACCGTGACCGCACCGTCGTCCCGAACGACTTCATCGTGGAGCTGAGCACCCCGGACTTCGAGCGGCTCAGCCCGTACTCGGGCCAGCTCGGCGACGAGCTCTCCGGCATGGTCCGCGACTACGCCAAGCAGCAGCGGTACACCTTCATGGGGACCATCAAGGTCCACCTGGAGAAGGCGGACGACCTCGACACCGGCCTGTACCGGGTGCGCAGCCGCACCCTCGCCGCCAGCGAGTCGCAGGAGCACCAAGGCCAGCAGAGCGCACGCCCCGGTCCGGCGCGCCCGGGCGGCCCCGTCACGTCCGGCGCGGGCTATCCGGCACCGCCGTCCGGCCTGCCGCCCATGCCCGCGTCGCCGCCGCCCTCCGCGCCCCCCGGGCGGCCCGCGCCGCGCGCGGGCGGCCAGAGCCCCCCGGCGGGCGTTCCCGGAGCCCAGACCCGCCGCTGGATCGAGATCAACGGCACCCGCCACCAGATCTCCCGGCCCACCCTCGTGCTGGGCCGCAGCACCGAGGCGGACGTCCGGATCGACGACCCCGGCGTCTCGCGCCGGCACTGCGAAATCCGGGTCGGCACCCCCGCGACCATTCAGGACCTGGGGTCGACCAACGGCATCGTGGTGGACGGACAGCACACCACTCGCGCTACGCTCCGCGACGGCTCACGGATCGTCGTGGGCAGCACCACCATCGTTTATCGGCAAGCCGAAGGGTGAAGCGGGGGCAATGTCAGAGCTGACCCTCACGGTCATGCGGTTGGGTTTCCTCGCCGTACTGTGGCTGTTCGTGATCGTGGCCGTTCAGGTCATCCGCAGTGATCTCTTCGGCACCCGGGTCACCCAGCGTGGCTCCCGCCGGGGCGGTCCCGAGCGGCAGCCGCAGCGCGGCCAGGCCCAGACCGCGCCCCCGCAGCAGCGCCAGCAGCAGCAGACGGGCGGGCGCCGGGCCGACCGGCGCGCGGACCGGGGCCGCCGCGGCGCCCCCACCAAGCTCGTGGTCTCCGAGGGCTCCCTCACCGGCACCACGGTCGCCCTGCAGGGCCAGACCATCTCGCTGGGACGCGCCCACGACTCCACGATCGTGCTGGACGACGACTACGCCTCCAGCCGGCATGCCAGGATCTACCCCGACCGCGACGGCCAGTGGATCGTCGAGGACCTGGGTTCGACCAACGGCACGTATCTCGACCGCACGCGGCTGACCACCCCGACCCCGATCCCGCTCGGCGCGCCGATCCGCATCGGCAAGACCGTCATCGAGCTGCGGAAGTAGTAGGACCATGACGACCGGAGGGTGGGCAGCGTGGCTGGGAAGGGGCTGTACCCGGAGCCGACGGGCGAGGTGCGCATGAGTCTGTCACTGCGTTTCGCCGCCGGATCGCACAAGGGCATGATCCGGGAGGGCAACGAGGACTCCGGTTACGCCGGCCCGCGCCTGCTCGCCATCGCCGACGGCATGGGCGGCCAGGCCGCGGGCGAGGTCGCCAGCTCCGAGGTGATCTCCACCCTCGTCCAGCTCGACGACGACGTCCCCGGCTCGGACATCCTCACCTCCCTCGGCACCGCCGTGCAGCGCGCCAACGACCAGCTGCGCGTGATGGTCGAGGAGGACCCCCAGCTGGAGGGCATGGGCACGACCCTGACCGCCCTGCTGTGGACCGGCCAGCGGCTCGGCCTCGTACACGTCGGCGACTCCCGCGCGTACCTGCTGCGCGACGGCGTCCTCACCCAGATCACCCAGGACCACACCTGGGTGCAGCGGCTGGTGGACGAGGGCCGGATCACCGAGGAGGAGGCCACCACCCACCCGCAGCGCTCCCTGCTGATGCGCGCGCTGGGCAGTGGCGACCACGTCGAGCCCGACCTCTCCATCCGCGAGGTCCGCGCGGGCGACCGCTACCTGATCTGCTCCGACGGCCTCTCCGGCGTGGTCAGCCACCAGACGATGGAGGAGACCCTCGCCAGCTACCAGGGCCCCCACGAGACGGTCCAGGAGCTGATCCAGCTCGCCCTGCGCGGCGGCGGCCCCGACAACATCACCTGCATCGTCGCCGACGTCCTCGACGTCGACGGCGGCGACACCCTCGCCCAGCAGTTCAACGACACGCCGGTGATCGTCGGCGCGGTCGCCGAGAACCAGCTGCAGCTGGGCGTCGACGGCGCCATGCAGACCCCGGCCGGGCGGGCCGCCGAGCACGCCCGCGCCAACCGGCCCGTGCCCGCCCAGCAGCCCGGCGGCGCCTTCGGCCCGCCCGGCAGCGGCGACGGCATGGCCGCCCCGGACGGCTCGTTCGGCGCCTTCATGGACGAGGACTTCGTCAAGGAGCCCGCGCGCGGCCGGTGGCTCAAGCGCTCGCTGATCCTCGCCGTCGTCCTCGGCGTCGTCGCGGGAGGCCTCTACGGCGGCTACAGCTGGACCCAGACGCAGTACTACGTGGGCGCCAAGGACAACAACCACGTGGCGGTCTACCAGGGCATCAACCAGGACCTGGCGTGGGTCAGCCTGAGCAAGCTCTACCAGGACCACCCCGAGATCGAACTCAAGTACTTGCCCGTCGACCAGCGCAGCCGCGTCGAGGACACCATCGCCCTCGACAGCCGCGCGAAGGCGGAGCAGAAGGCCAAGGACCTCGCCCTGCTCGCCGGCGCGTGCAAGAAGGAGGACGAGCGGCGCAAGGCCGAGCAACAGCAGCAGCGGGACAAGGAGAAGCAGAGCGGCGACCGGGCCGGCGGCGCCGTGGGCGACCTTCCCAAGGACCCCAAGGACCCCAAGGACCCCAAAACCGACGCCAAGCCGGGGGCCACGGGCCTCTCCGCCCAGGCCAGCCCGGTGCCGAGCCCGGTCCCCACCCTCACCGAGGAAGAGCAGAAGTTGGTCCCGCAGTGCAGCGCTCAGCAGTGAAGCCGTAGGGGGCCATCAACTCATGTCAGCCATGCCATCCATGCCATCCAGCGCGGGCAGCAACACGACCGCGACGACCACGATCAGCACCGTGGGCCCGCCCAGCCGGCGCAACACCGAGCTCGCGCTGCTCGCGTTCGCCGTCATCCTGCCGTGCTTCGCCTACGCCAACGTCGGCCTCGCGCTCAACGGCGAAATGCCCTCCGGCATGCTCGGCTACGGGCTCGGCCTCGGCCTGCTCGGCGGCGTCGGCCACCTGGTCGTGCGCAAGTTCGCCAAGTACGCCGACCCGCTGCTGCTGCCGCTGGCCACCCTGCTCAACGGGCTCGGCCTCGTCATGATCTGGCGGCTCGACCAGTCGGAGCGGCTGGCGCGCCTGGCCAAGGCGCAGGGCTTCACCTTCCAGGCGTCCGCCCCGAACCAGCTGATGTTCTCCGCCCTGGGCATCGCGCTGTTCGTGGCCGTCATGATCTTCCTGAAGGATCACCGCATCCTCCAGCGCTACACCTACATCTCGATGGTCGTCGCGCTGGTCCTGCTCATCGCCCCGATCTTCTTCCCCGGCAAGTTCGGCGCCAAGATCTGGATCACCATCCCCGGACTCGGCTCCATCCAGCCCGGTGAGTTCGCGAAGATCATCCTGGCGATCTTCTTCGCCGGCTACCTGATGGTGAAGCGCGACGCCCTGGCCCTGGCCAGCCGCCGCTTCATGGGGCTGTACCTGCCGCGCGGCCGCGACCTCGGTCCGATCCTCGCCGTCTGGGCGCTCAGCCTCGTCGTCCTCGTCTTCGAGACCGACCTGGGCTCTTCGCTGCTGTTCTTCGGCATGTTCGTCGTCATGCTGTACGTCGCCACCGAGCGCACCAGCTGGATCGTCTTCGGTCTGCTGATGTCGGCGGGCGGCGCGGCCGTCGTCGGCTCCGTCGAGCCGCACGTCAAGGTCCGTGTGATGGCCTGGCTGCACCCCTTCGCGGTCTACGACAACCCGCGCCCGTCCTGGGCCACCACCGAGCAGATCGCCCAGGCCATGTTCGCCTTCGGCTCCGGCGGCGTCTTCGGCACCGGCTGGGGCCAGGGCGCCTCCGACCTGATCCAGTTCGCCGCCAACTCCGACTTCATCTTCGCCTCCTACGGCGAGGAGCTCGGGCTGGCCGGCGCCATGGCGATCCTGCTGATCTACGGGCTGATCGTCGAGCGCGGCATCCGCACGGCGCTCGCCGCCCGCGACCCCTTCGGCAAGCTGCTCGCCACCGGCCTCTCCGCCGCCTTCGGCATCCAGGTCTTCGTCGTGGCCGGCGGTGTCATGGGCCTCATCCCGCTGACCGGTATGACCATGCCGTTCCTCGCGGCGGGCGGCTCGTCCGTGATCGCCAACTGGGCTCTGGTGGCCATCCTGATCAAGATCAGTGACACCGCCCGGCGTCCGGCCCCGGCCCCCGCCCCGTCCACCGACGCCGAGATGACCCAGGTGGTCCGCCCGTGAACAAGCCCGTACGCAGGATCGCGATCTTCTGCGGCCTCCTCGTTCTGGCCCTGCTGCTGCGCGACAACTGGCTGCAGTTCGTCCAGGCGGACGAGCTCAAGACGCACAAGAACAACCGCCGCGTCGACATCGCCCGCTACAGCCAGCCCCGCGGCAACATCATCGTCGACGGCCAGGCCATCACCGGCTCCGTGGAGACCGGCGGCGTGGACTTCAAGTACAAGCGGACGTACAACGACGGCGCCATGTGGGCGCCGGTCACCGGCCGCTCCTCCCAGGTCTACGGCGCCACCCAGCTGGAGAAGCTCTACGACAGCGTCCTCATCGGCGACGACGACCGCCTCTTCTTCAACCGCACCGTCGACATGATCACGGGCAAGGGGAAGAAGGGCGGTGACGTGATCACCACCCTGAACAGCAAGGCCCAGAAGGCCGCCTTCGAGGGCCTGGGCGACAAGAAGGGCGCCGTCGCGGCCATCGACCCGCGCACCGGCAAGATCCTCGCCCTGGCGTCCACGCCGTCCTACGACCCGTCGAAGATCGCGGGCGCCAACGACGGCAAGGAATGGACGTCGCTGGACAGTGACAAGAACAAGCCCATGCTCAACCGGGCGCTGCGCGAGACGTACCCGCCGGGTTCGACGTTCAAGGTCGTGACGGCCGCCGCGGCCCTGGAGAACGGGCTGTACAAGGACGTCGACTCCAAGACGGACTCGCCGCTGCCGTGGACGCTGCCGGACACGGTGACGCCGCTGAAGAACGAGGGCGACATCCCCTGCAAGGACGCCTCGCTCCGGGTGGCCCTCCAGTGGTCCTGCAACACCGTCTTCGGCAAGGTCAGCGCCGACCTGGGCAACAAGAAGATGATGGAGCAGGCCCAGAAGTTCGGCTACAACAACGACAAGCTCGACACGCCGGTCCGCGCCGCCCAGAGCATCTACCCCAAGGACAACCGTCCGCAGAACGCCATGGACGGCATCGGCCAGGCCTCCAACCGCGCCACGCCGCTGCAGATGGCCATGGTGGCCGCCGCGGTCGCCAACGACGGCAAGCTCATGGAGCCGTACATGGTCGACAAGGTGCGCGCCCCCAACCTGAACGTGATCGAGACGCACCAGCCGAAGGAGATGTCCCAGCCCATGTCGCGGGACACCGCCCGGAAGCTGCAGTCGATCATGGAGACGGTGGTCAACGAGGGCACCGGCAAGAACGGCCGGATCCCCGGCGTCACGGTCGGCGGCAAGACCGGAACCGCGCAGCACGGCGTGGCCAACAGCGAGAACCCCTACGCCTGGTTCATCTCCTACGCCAAGGGCGCCAACGGCTCCCCCGTCGCGGTCGCCGTCGTGATCGAGGGTTCGGACACGATGCGTGACGACATCGCCGGTGGCGCGCTCGCCGCGCCCATCGCGAAGAAGGTCATGGAGGCGGTGCTCAGCACCTCGAAGTGAGGCCGCTCACCTCCGCGTCCGGCGACGCGGGTGACGGTACCGGTCGTGTATCAGGTGACCGTCGCGGCCGGAAGGGGCGCGACGTGCCGGGTACCGTATGCCGGACAGCACACCGCCGGACGTAGTGAAGGTGCGGTCAGGAAAACGGAAGGGCTGGAGCTATGGAAGAGCCGCGTCGCCTCGGCGGCCGGTACGAGCTGGGCTCGGTGCTCGGCCGCGGTGGCATGGCCGAGGTCTACCTCGCCCACGACACCCGGCTCGGCCGCACCGTCGCCGTGAAGACGCTGCGGGTGGATCTCGCCCGCGACCCGTCCTTCCAGGCCCGGTTCCGCCGTGAGGCCCAGTCGGCCGCCTCGCTCAACCACCCGTCGATCGTCGCCGTCTACGACACCGGCGAGGACTACGTCGACGGCGTCTCGATCCCGTACATCGTCATGGAGTACGTGGACGGGTCGACGCTGCGCGAGCTGCTGCACTCCGGGCGCAAGCTGCTGCCCGAGCGGTCGCTGGAGATGACCATCGGCGTCCTGCAGGCGCTGGAGTACTCCCACCGGGCCGGCATCGTCCACCGCGACATCAAACCGGCCAACGTCATGCTGACCCGCACCGGCCAGGTCAAGGTCATGGACTTCGGCATCGCCCGCGCCATGGGCGACTCCGGCATGACCATGACGCAGACCGCGGCCGTCATCGGCACCGCCCAGTACCTCTCCCCGGAGCAGGCCAAGGGCGAGCAGGTCGACGCGCGCTCGGACCTCTACTCGACCGGCTGCCTGCTCTACGAGCTGCTGGCTGTCCGGCCCCCGTTCATCGGCGACTCGCCGGTGGCCGTCGCCTACCAGCACGTACGGGAAGAGCCGAACCCGCCGAGCGTCCACGACCCCGAGATCACGCCCGAGATGGACGCCATCGTCCTCAAGGCGCTGGCCAAGGACCCGGACTACCGCTACCAGTCGGCCGACGAGATGCGCGCCGACATCGAGGCGGCCCTGGAGGGCCAGCCCGTTGCCGCCACGGCCACCATGGGCGCCGTCGGCTACGGCGCGGACGCCCCGACGACCATGCTCCGCCCCCAGGCCCCCCAGCAGGGCCCGGGCCAGACCTCCATGCTGCCGCCCGTCCGCGACGACGACGGCGGGTACGGCGGCTACGACGACGGCAACGGCCGGCGGCGCGCCGCGGGCGGCGGGGGCAAGAAGAGCAACCTCTCGACGATCCTGCTGATCATCGCGGGCGTGCTGGTGCTGGTCGGCGCGATCTTCATCGGCAAGTCGCTCTTCAGCGGCAGCAACAACGCCTCCAAGGTGTCCGTGCCCAACCTCGTCGGGCAGACGCTGAAGGACGCTCAGCAGCAGGGTGTCAACGGCGACTTCAAGGTCGTCGAGAACGGCACGGCGACCTGCGAGCAGCCCAAGGGCAAGATCTGCGAGCAGGACCCGACCGGCGGCGGCAAGATCGACCGCGGCGGCGAGGTCAAGGTCAAGGTGTCCGAGGGCGCGGCCAAGGTCGAGGTCCCGGACGTCACCGAGAAGCAGCTGGACAACGCCCGGCAGATCCTGGAGTCCAAGGGCTTCCAGGTCAGCACCAAGACCAAGGTGACCGAGGGCGCCACCGCCGGCACCGTCCTCTCGCAGAACCCCAAGGGCGACACCAAGGCCGAGAAGGGCTCCGAGGTCACCCTGACCGTCGCGGAGTCCAAGCCGACCAAGACGGTGCCGTCGGTGGTGGGCCAGAACGTCGAGGCGGCGAAGAAGCAGCTGAAGGACAACGGCTTCGAGGTCACCGTGACCGAGGAGGATGTCCCGGGACAGGCTCCCGGCACGGTCACCAAGCAGAGCCCCGACGGCAACACCCAGGCCGCCCAGGGCTCCACGGTGACCCTGACCGTGGCCAAGGGTGCCCAGAACGTCGCGGTCCCGGGCGTGCTGACCCACAAGCTCAAGGACGCCAAGAAGGAGCTCGAGGCCGCGGGCCTGAAGGTCGGCAACGTCTTCGGCCCGCAGGACGACAAGGCCGTCGTGCAGTCCACCAACCCGATGCCGGGCACTCAGGTCGCCAAGAACAGCCCGGTCGACCTGACCACCACGGCGGGCCTCCCGGGCGGCGACACCGGCACCCCCGGCACCCCGCCGGGCGGTGACCAGGGCACCACCGGCGACACCGGCTTCATCGGAGGCGGCTTCATCGGCGGCCGCCGCCACTGAGTCCGCCTCACGCACGGCCCCGTCCCCGGCTCGCCCGGGGGCGGGGCCGTTCACGTTCCTTCGACCGGGAGGCTGGCCCAGACCCGAGTGCCCTCGGCGGTGGACCCGGGCTTGCTGATGCCCCAGGTCCCCCGGCACTCGCGGACGACCGCGGCGAGCAGGAGCAGGGCGCGCTTGCGGCAGGCGGTGCAGTGGGCGGCCTGGCGGGCGTCGGAGTGGGCGTGGTGGGCGTCCCAGTTGACGATCCGCAGCGCGCCGTCGCACCACCGGAGGGAGTGGTAGATGTCCTGCCCCGGCGCGAACCGCGTCCCGCAGGCGACGAGCTCTCCCGCGACGGAGAGGACGGGCTCCTCGATCGCATCGAGCCCGTGGATGCGCAGGACGCTCCGAATGGTCGCCCGGACGACGGTCGCGGACCGGGGGTCGCCGGGGACGGTGAAGCTGTAGGCGAGGGCGGAGAGGTCGGAGGAGCGGGGGATGTAGGCGGGCCGGTGGGTCGAGCCGAGCGTGGAGGGGTTGGGT